>NZ_PSUU01000005.1:0-103413 GCF_002932015.1 Rathayibacter sp. AY1H3 | reverse complement strand
GGGGTGCCGCTGACCACGATGAGGTCGTGGTTCGAGACGACGGTCTGCTCGGTCGCGTAGGTGAAGGGCTTGCCCGGGCTCTTGACGCCGACGACGGTCACGCGGTGCTTGCGGCGCACGCCCGACTCCGTGAGCGTCAGCCCCCGGATCGGCTTGGGCGGGTACATCTTCGCGAGCACGAAGTCGTCGTCGAACTCGATGAAGTCGAGCATGCGGCCCGAGACCAGGTGCGCGACGCGCTCGCCCGCCTCCGCCTCGGGGTAGATCACGTGGTTCGCGCCGATCCGCTCGAGGATCTTGCCGTGCGAGCGCGAGATCGCCTTCGCCCAGATCTGCGGGATCTTGAGGTCGACGAGGTTCGCGGTGATCAGCACGGACGCCTCGATGGAGGAGCCGACCGCGACGACGGCGACCTGGAAGTCCTGCGCGCCGATCTGCGCGAGGGCGTCGAGCGAGCGGGCGTCGGCCTGCACCGCGTGGGTGACCCGCTCCGACCACTTCTGCACGAGACCGGCGTCGGCGTCGATGGCGAGGACCTCGCGGTCGAGGCGGTCGAGCTGGCCGGCCGTGGCGGCTCCGAAGCGCCCGAGGCCGATCACCAGCACCGGGGCGTCGTACCTGATGCGGTCAACCAACGATGGGCCTCTCTTCCGGTCGTCTGAACAACTGCCTCCGCTGGCTCGCGGCGAGCGCGGCGGCGAGAGTCACGGTACCAACGCGGCCCATGAACATCGTCAGCGCCAGGATGTAGACCCCGGACGGCGGCAGCTCCGCGGTGAGCCCCGTCGAGAGCCCGGAGGTCGCGAAGGCCGAGATCACGTCGAAGAGCACGTGGTCGAGCGAGGCCTTGGTGATGTGCAGGATCAGGACGCTCGACACGGCGACCGTCGTCGCGCCCCACAGCACGACCGAGACGGCCAGGCGGAGGACGTCGTTCGGGATCCGGCGGCCGAACGCCTCCATGTCGTTGTTGCCGCGGGCCTCGGCGAAGGCGGCCAGGAACAGGATCGCGAGGGTCGTGACCTTGATCCCGCCGGCCGTGGAGGCCGATCCTCCGCCGATGAACATCAGCATGTCCGTCACGAGCAGGCTCGAGCCGTTGAGGTCGGGGACCGAGATCGTCGAGAAGCCGCCCGACCGCGTCATCGTCGAGAGGAAGAAGGACTGGAAGACGGTGTCTCCCGCATCGAGGCTGCCGAAGGTCCTCGGATTGTCGAACTCGAGCACGATGTAGAGGACGGCCCCGGCGACGAGCAGGATCACGGAGGTGACCAGCGTCAGCTTCACGTGCACCGACCACTTGCGCGGGCGCCGCCAGCCGCGGGAGAAGGCGTAGATGACGGGGAAGCCGATCGAGCCGAGGAAGACGCCGAGCATCAGGATGCCGAGGAACCAGTAGTCGTCCTCGAAGGGGGTGAGTCCCGCGGCGTTCGGGGCGAAGCCGGTGTTCGTGAACGCCATCGCGGAGTAGTAGAAGGAGTGCCAGACGGCTTCGCCGATCGGGATCCCGTCGATCAGCATCCGCGGGAACAGCAGGAGCGCGACGATGATCTCGATCGCGGCGGCGCTGATCGCGACGGTGGCGAGCAGCCCGCCGATCTCGCCCAGGCGCACGGCCTGGCCCTCGGCGACGGGGCCGGAGTGGATCCGCAGAGGGTTCGAGTCGCTGGCGACCATGAGCTTCGCCCGGAGCCCGAGGCGGCGCGAGATCGCCAGGCCCATGATCGAGGCGAGCGTCAGCACTCCCAGAGCGCCGATGTTCACGCCGACGAAGATGATCGAGTGGCCGAACGCCGACCAGTGCGTCGCCATGTCGACCGTCGCGAGGCCGGTCACGCAGATCACCGACATCGCGGTGAAGAAGGCGTCGTGCAGCGGAGTGACGGTGCCCGTGGTGCTCGACACCGGCAGCGAGAACAGCAGGGTGAAGACGAGCACGAGCGCCGAGAAGATGAGGATCGCGAAGCGGGACGGCGAGCGTCCGGCGAAGTCGTCGATGAGGTCGCGGGCCCGCTCGAACCCCGACCAGGGGGAGACGGGCGAGACGCCCACGGGGCTGCGGAACTGCTGCCGAACCACCACGGCGGATCCTCCACTCGATCGCGGCCATGCTACCCGCTCGGTGCCGGGCCCCCGGGGCGCTGACTAGCCTGGGCGCATGGCTGACATCTTCGGGGTGATCGCGGACGGGACCCGCCGGGACATCCTCGCCCTGCTGCTCGAGCAGCGGCGGGACGGCTCGGCCGAGGGCATGAGCGTGTCGCGGATCGTGGCGCGCCTCGAGCTGAGCCAGCCGACCGTCTCGAAGCACCTCAAGGTGCTGCGCGAGACCGGCCTCGTCACGGTGCGCGAGAGCGGACAGCACCGCTTCTACGCGCTCGAGTACGCGCCGCTGGCGGAGGTCGAGGACTGGCTGCTGCCCTTCCTCGCCGAGGACGAGGCGGCCGGCGCCCTGCTCGACGCTCCGACCGCGGCCCGGGCGGAGTCGCTGGGTCGGGCGCTCGCCGAGCGCACCCACCAGGTCAGCACCGTGGTGCAGGACATCCAGCGGGGCGTCAGCGAGGGAGCGACGAAGGTGGCGGAGGCGCTGCGCATCCGCAAGTGAGGGGCGCCGAGGAGCCGGAAACGGTGGAGCCCCGGGTCGTGTAAGCTCGCGGGAGCCAGTTTTTCGTAAGCGGCCGCCCGTCGGGCGGTCGACCCCCTGAACGTTGTGAGGTCTTCGTGGGTTCTGTCATCAAGAAGCGTCGCAAGCGTATGGCGAAGAAGAAGCACCGCAAGCTGCTTCGCAAGACTCGCCACCAGCGTCGCAACAAGAAGTAGGCTCGCGCCTCTTCCCACTCGAGCGTCCGCCCTTCCGGGGTCGGGCGCTCGTCTGCGTTCACGGATCATCCCGGCGGCGCTCGCCGTCTCGGCGCCCGTCGCCGGGGCCGCCGTACACTGACCGCATGGTGGACGTGGAGCTGACGCTCGTGGGCAAGCCGGGCTGTCATCTCTGCGACGACGCGCGGACCGTGGTCGAGCAGGTGGTCGCCGATCTGGGCGGCGAGGCGTCGGTCGCCGTCTCGGAGGTGTCGATCCTCGACGATCCCGAGCTGCACGAGCGCTTCGTCGAGGAGATCCCGGTGGTGCTGATCGACGGGCGCGTGCACACCTTCTGGCGGGTCGATCCCGCGCGGCTCCGGCGGGCCCTCCTCGATCGCGGGTGAGCTTCGACCGGGCCGTCCGGACGGAAGCACGACCGCGACGTCCCTCTGACGGGGGACGGGACGGCTCGCGAAAGCTCGCCTCTCGCCCTTACCCTCGTGAGGGGGGAGTGCGCTCCTCCGTGCGCGGACGCAGATCGTCGCCCGTGGAGGAAGGAACCGCCATGCCGTCATCCCGCCGACTCGCCCTGCCCGCCGCCGCTCTCGCGGCGCTCGTGCTCGGCCTGGCCCTCCCCGGAGCGGCCGTCGCGGCACCCTCCGCCTCGACGGTCTCGACCACGGTCGAGCAGCCGGCCGCGACGACCATCCCCGGCGTGCCGGAGGATCCCGAGCAGCCGGGCGACGGCGGCTCCGACCCCGTTCCCGGCGTCCCCGAGGAGCCGTCCGTTCCCGGAGTGCCCGAGGAGCCGGCAGAACCCGAGCAGCCCGCTCCCGTCGACCCCGCGCCCGTGGACCCCGCGCCGGTCGATCCGGCACCGGTCGACCCCGCGCCCCAGCAGCCGAGCCAGCCCTCCACCGGCGGCGGATCCACCGGCGGCGGATCCACCGGCGGCGGCTCGACCGGCGGCGGCTCGACCGGCGGCGGCTCGACCGGCGGCGGCCAGCAGGGCGGCTCCGGCGGCGGTCAGCCCTCCACCGGCGGCGGATCGTCCTCCGGCGGCTCCGGCTCCGGCGGCGGCACCACCGGCGGAGCGACGTCCGGCGGCACCTCCGGCGGCGGCACCACAACCGGCACCACCACGTCCGGCAGCGCCGGCTCCTCCGGTGCGGGCGCCGTCACTCCGGCGGCGTCGGCCCCCGGACGCACCGAGCTCGGCACCTCGACCGAGGGCGCGAAGCCGGCGGCCGGTGCCGCGACCGCGGACGTCTTCCTCACCCGCGAGCTCGCCGTGCAGCCGGAGGCGCTCACCGTCGAGCTCGCCCGCTTCTACGGCGTCGGCTTCTCGTACACCGGCTTCGCCAGCGGCGAGGCCGTCTCCGCGGTCCTCCGCGACCCGAACGGCACCAAGACCCCGCTGACCCTCGAGGCGGGGAGCGGCACAGCGACCGTGCCGACCGCGCTGATCACCAAGTCGGGCGCCTTCACGGTCGACCTCACGGGCGACCAGGGCTCCGCCGCCAAGGTCGTCTTCCGGCTCGCGCCCTCCACCGGCAACGGCCTCCTGCTCGAGCCGCGCGAGCTCGGCGACGGCAGCACCGAGGCGCCCCGCGGCGCCGTCTGGGGCTTCGACGCCGACGAGGAGGTCGCCGTGGGCGCCTTCGAGACCTCCGGGTCCCGCGCCGACCTGGCCGCCGGCGACGTCGCCGTGCAGTCCGACTCCATCGGCTGGGCCGAGCTGGCGCTGGGCGACGCGGTCATCGCCGACCCCGACCCCTCCGTCTACTGCGTCGTCGCCTTCGGCCGCGAGTCGCACCGCACGGCAGCTGTGACCGTCTCCTACCGTGACAGCGACACCACGGCCGCACCGTGGGAGGCGCAGCAGGTCTGCGGCACCGCGATCAGCGCCGCGCGCACCGCCTTCCTCAGCACGGCCGCCTCGGCGGGACCGGCCGGCATCACACCGACCACCGCGCTGATGATCGGCGGCGGCGCGGTCGCCGCGTCGCTCGTCGCCTGCGCGGCCGTCCTGGTCGTGATGCGCCGCCGGCGCATGAACACGGACCTCTTCATCGGCGGACCGCTGCCGCGCACGCAGAGCGACTGACGCGTCCCGAGGACGAGCGAAGGCCCGCGGGACGCGATCCCGCGGGCCTTCCCTCGTCCTCTCCCGGCGCTCAGCCGGCCGCGGTGAAGCGGAGGAGGATCGTCCGTGCCTCCGGCCGCAGCTGGAAGTCGGGCCACACGTCCGGACCGCACGCGCGGGAGCCGAGGCCGTG
Organism: Rathayibacter sp. AY1H3; assembly: GCF_002932015.1. Lineage (NCBI taxonomy): Bacteria > Bacillati > Actinomycetota > Actinomycetes > Micrococcales > Microbacteriaceae > Rathayibacter > Rathayibacter sp. AY1H3. The sequence continues at coordinate 98,332 of NZ_PSUU01000005.1, read as the reverse complement.
CTGGGCGGCGTCGATCACGAGGACCGCGCGCTCCGACTCCGGCAGCTCGTGCGGGTGCGCGGCGGCCGTGATCTCCTGCGGCGTGTGCCGCGCCAGGGTGAAGCCGGGAAGGCGCCCGTGCAGGTCGCGCGCGGCTTCGATGCGGAGCCGGGGCGAGCCCGCCTCCGTCAGCGTCAGCTCGCGCACGCTGCTGCGGTGACCGCTCTCCTGCGGGCGGGCGTACGGAGTCGTCAGCCGGTCCATCTCCGCCGTGAAGCGCCCCACCCGCGCGGCCCGGAGGCTGTCGGGGTAGGACTCGAGCGGGCCGGTGCCGAACCACTCCGCGCCGTCGATCGACGCGGACAGGTCGATCCGGATGCCCAGCCGCGGCCAGACGGAGTCCCAGCCCCGGGTCGGCACGAGGTCGACGCGGAGGACCGTGCTCTCCCCGTCGACGCTCCAGCGCTCCTCCATCAGGAGTCCCGCGTCGAGGTCCGCGGCCGAGAAGCGGGTCACGCGGCGGAGCCCGGCGGAGGCGTCCACCTCCTGCACGCGGCCGACCAGGCGGTCGAGTCCGGCCTCGCGCCAGCGGGCGGCGGAGGAGGGGGCCGGCAGCCCGCGGCCGTCGCCGTCGTACGGGTCGCCGGTGACGTAGCCGGGGAAGCCCGCGCCCTCGTCGTTGTCGGTCGGGGCGCGCCAGAGCTCGGCGCGCGGTCCGTCGACGGGCAGGCCGGCGAGGGAGGCGAGCCGGCCGTCGCGGAACCGCGCGACTCCGAGCGCGCCGCCCTCGAGGGGCGGAGCCGAGCGGACGGCGCGGGTCCACGCGGGCACCGCCGACGGCGCGGCGAGGAGGTGCTGACCGGTGGAGAGCACGTGGCCCTCCTCCGCCCAGGCGGTCGGGGCGTCGAGGACCGCGTCGACGGTGAGCCAGGTCTCGCCGCCGGGGCGCACCTCGAGCGGGGGGAGCTCCACGTGCACGGCGTCGCCGGCCGCGATGACCGGGGCGTCGAGCACTCCCTCCGCGGTGACCCGCCCGTCCCGCTCGACCCGCCACGCGAAGCGCAGATCGGCGGTGGAGGCGTCGTGCCGGCGGTTCTCGATGACGACGCCGTCGCCGCGGACCGTGAGGCGCACCGGAGCGACGATCTGCTTCCACTCGAACAGGCCCGGGCTGGGCGTGCCGTCGGAGAGCACCATGCCGTCCATCACGAAGTTGCCGTCGTGCACCACCTCGCCGAAGTCGCCGCCGTACGCGTAGTACTCGACGCCCTCCGGCGTGCGCGCCCGCAGGCCGTGGTCGCGCCACTCCCAGACGAAGCCGCCGTGCAGCCGCGGGAAGCGGTCGACGAGGTCCTCGTACTGGTCGATCGCTCCCGGGCCGTTGCCCATCGCGTGCACGTACTCGCAGAGCAGGAAGGGCTTGGAGCGCTGCCGAGCGGACTCGCCGGGGGAGCAGCCGAGGAGCGGAGTGAGCGAGCCGTCGGTGCCGATCCGCTCGGTCTCGGGGATCGAGGAGTACATCCGCGAGTACACGTCGGTGTACGCGCCGGTGTAGTCGCCCTCGTAGTGGACGGGGCGCTCGGGGTCGCGGCCGTGCACCCAGGCGGACATCGCGGCGAGGTTCGCGCCGGTGCCCGCCTCGTTGCCGAGGGACCAGAGCACGATGCTCGGGTGGTTCTTGTCGCGCTCGACGGTCCGCTCGATGCGGTCGAGGTAGGCCTCGCGCCAGGCGGGGTCGTCGCTGGGGTTGCCCGCCCAGCCGACCCGCTCGAAGCCGTGGGTCTCGAGATCGCACTCGAGGACCACCCAGAAGCCGAGCTCGTCGGCGAGATCGAGCAGACGGGGATGCGGCGGGTAGTGGCTGGTGCGGATGGCGTTCACGTTGAAGCGCTTCATCATCGCGAGGTCCTCGCGGGCGGAGTCCTCGTCGAACGCTCGACCGCGGTCGGGGTGCGTCTCGTGGCGGTTGACGCCGTGGAAGACGACGCGCTCGCCGTTGACCAGGAAGCGGTCGCCGCGGATCTCGACCGTGCGGAAGCCGAGCCGCAGCGAGACCGTCTCACCGGCGGAGGCGAGCGTCGCGTCGTAGAGGCGCGGAGCCTCCGCCGACCACGGCTCGACCTCGGGGACCTCGATCGCGGCGATCTCCTCCGCCGAGGCCCAGACCGTCTCGATCCCGAGCCCGGGCACGCGCAGCGTCAGCGGGAACGCGTCGGCCGCGGCGGTCACCTCCGCCTCGATCCGGCCCGCGCCGCCGGCGAAGGAGGAGCGCAGCCACACGTCCTCGATCCCGCCGACGGGGCGCGCGAGCAGGTGCACCGAGCGGAAGATACCCGGCAGCCACCACTGGTCCTGGTCCTCCACGTAGCTCGAGGCCGACCACTGGTGCACGCGGACCACGACGAGGTTCTCGCCCGGGCGGACGACGCCGGTGACGTCGAACTCCTGCGCGAGCCGGCTGCCGGAGCCGATGCCGATCTCGACGCCGTTGACCCAGACGCGGTACCGCGACTCGACCCCGTCGAAGCGCAGGACGACCGCCTCGGCGGAGTCCCACTCCTCCGGGACCACGACAGTGCGGCGGTAGTCGCCCGTCGGGTTCGCGTCCGGAACGAACGGCGGCTCGGTCGGGAACGGGAACTGCACGTTCGTGTAGGCCGGCAGTCCGTAGCGCCCGTCGCCCTGCAGCACCCAGTGCGAGGGCACCGGCATCAGGTCCCAGCCGGAGTCGTCGAACGACTCGTCCCCGACGGCGTCCACGCCCTCGCCCTCCGGCAGCACGCCGGCGCCGCCCGGGGTCCCCGGAGCGGCGGGGAGCAGGCGGAAGCGCCACTCCCCGTCCAGCGGGAGCGCCGGGGCGTCGGTGTGCAGCCATGAGCGGGGGGCCCGGCGGCGGCCGGAGCCCGGTCCGGTGTCCGTCAGGTAGTGGGAGGTCGTCGGGGGAGTCGTCACTTCACGGAGCCTTCCGTCAGGCCGCCGCGCCAGAAGCGCTGCAGCACGATCATGGCGATGGCGAGCGGGATGATCGACAGCAGGACGCCGCCGGTCGTGAGCTCGTAGAACTCGGGCAGGCGGTCGACCTGTCCGAGCCAGTTGTTCAGTCCCAGTGTGATCGGGAACAGGTTCGTGTCCGAGAGCATCACCAGGGGCAGGAAGTAGTTGTTCCAGATCCCGACCAGCTGGAAGAGGAACACGGTGACCAGCGCGGGAGTCAGGATGCGCAGCCCGAGCGTGTGGAAGATCCGCAGCTCCCCGGCGCCGTCGATGCGCGCCGCCTCGATGATCGCGGTGTCCACGGTCGCCTGAGCGTAGATCCGGCAGAGGAACAGCCCGAACGGCGAGACGAGCGAGGGGATCAGCACGCTCCAGTAGGTGTTCGCGATGCCCATCTGGCTGAAGAGCAGGAACAGCGGCAGAGCGGTCGCGGTGCCCGGCACCAGGACGCCCGCGAGGATCGTCCCGAACACGAGCCTGCTGCCGCGGAACTCGTACTTGGCCAGCGCGTAGCCGCCCGCCGCGGCGAGGTAGGTCGCGAGCAGGGCGCCCACTCCGGCGTAGAGGACGGAGTTGAGGAACCAGCGGACGAAGATGCCGTCGCCGTAGGTCAGCACCTGCGTCAGGTTGTCCCAGAGCGCGAACGTCGGGGCGAACCAGAAGCCGTAGGTGGCGAAGAGGTCCTCGGTCGTCTTGGTCGCCGCGACGACGACCCAGTAGACGGGGATGAGGAAGTAGACCGCCACGACGACGAGGATCGCGGTGACGATGATGGTCGAGGCGCGGTTGCGGCCGGCCGAGCGGTCGGGCCCGCGTCCGGCCTTCACGGGGCGGTCGGCGGTGACGACTCCGGTGGTCGTGGTCGGCGGGGTCTCGGTGCGGCTCATGACGACCTCCTGTTCGAGATCGAGAGGAACGTGAAGGAGAGCAGGAACGCGACCAGCGCGATCAGGACGGCCTGGGCGGCGGCGACGTTGTAGTCGTTGTAGGCGAAGGCCGTGGTGTACGCGCTGAGGTTCGGCGTGTACTGGCTGTCGATCGCCGGAGCGACCGTCTTCAGCACCTGCGCCTCGGCGAACAGCTGGAGCGTTCCGATGATCGAGAAGATCGTCGTCAGCACCAGCGCGGGGCGGATGAGCGGCAGCTGGATGCTGCGGGCGACGCGCCAGGTGGAGGCGCCGTCGACCTTCGCCGCCTCGTAGAGCTCGACCGGGATCGCCTTGAGCTGGGCGACGATGATCAGCATGTTGTAGCCGGTGTAGCTCCAGAGCGAGATGTTCGCGATCGACCAGAGCACCGTGTCCGCACCGAGGAAGTCGGGCTGGAGCCCGACCACGTTCGCCGCGTCGATGAGCGGGCTGAGGCCGGGCACGTAGAGGAACGACCACAGGATCGTCGCGATCACTCCGGGCACTCCGTAGGGGAGGAAGTAGGCCGCCCGGAAGAAGCCGGGGAACTTCGCCGACGCCGACTCGAGCATCAGCGCGAGGACGGTGCAGAGCGCGATCATCACCGGCACCTGGACGATGCCGAAGAGGAACATCCGCCCGATGGAGGCGATGAAGTTGCCGTCGGCGAGGGCCTGCGCGTAGTTGTCGAAGCCCGCGAACCCGCTGGTGACCCCGGCCTCGCCGAAGAGGCCGGAGCGCGTCACCTTCGTGAAGCTGGAGCCGACGGCGACGACGATCGGGACGATGAACGTGAGGACGAACAGGGCCAGGAAGGGTCCGAGGAGGATCCATGGTGCGCGGGCGACCGCGCGGCTGCGCCGGGGCGCGCCCGGCGTCCGCGTGGTGGCCGCGACCGCGGCGTCGGCGGGGGAGGTCGTGGTGGTCATGCGGAGGCCCTCCTGATGCTCAGGCCCTTGTTCTCGAAGACCGTGATGATCTGCTGCTCCGCCTCGGCGACCGCGTCCACGAGCGAGAGCCCCGACGCCTTCTTCCGGAAGCCGTCGCTGAGGATGTTGAAGGACTGCTGCGTGACGGGCCACCAGGACCAGTCCGGGTTCTGCTCCTTCGATGCGGGCACGAGGACGTCCTCGTTGTAGTTCTGCCCGCTGAAGAAGTCGCTCGGACCCTTGCGGGCCGTGCCGATCTCGCCGACCGCGGGAGACCAGCCGATGCCGCTGTTGGCGATCATCGCGTCGATGCCCTCCTGCGTGGTGGTCATCCAGACGGCGAACTCGATCGCCTCCTCCGGGTGCTTGCTGCTCGAGAACACCGCCGCGGTCGATCCGCCGAGGAAGCTCGAGCCGAAGCCGGTGTCGCCCCAGACCGGCATGGGAGCAGCGCGCCACTTGCCCGCGCCTCCGCTGACCCCCTCGATCAGGGCGTCGCCCCAGCTGCCGGTGGCGCAGGAGGCGATCCCGCCCTTCGCCGCGGCCGCGAACCACGCGGGGGAGTAGGCGCCGTAGCCGGTCTGCACCAGGTCCTGGTCGATGGCCGTGTCGAAGAAGGAGGCGACGCGCGTCGTGGCGTCGTCGGTCATGTCGATGACCCAGCCGTCCTCCTCCGGGCGCAGCCACTGCGCACCGGCCTGCGTCGCGAACGCGGCGAAGACCGAGGCGTCGGCGAGGGGGAAGCAGTCGATGTAGGAGCCGGCTCCGCGCAGCTCCGTCGCCACCGCTGCCCAGTCGTCCCAGGTCGTCGGCGGCTCCGCACCCACCTTCCCGAACACCTCGGGCTGGTAGAAGAGCGCCATCGGGCCGCTGTCCTGCGGGATGCCGTAGACGCCGCCGGTGTAGCTGACCTGGCCCCAGAGCGTGGGGTCGTACAGGTCGCGGTACTGCTCGACGCCGTACCGGGTGAGGTCGACGAGGCCGTTGACGAGCATGAACTCGGGGACGGAGCGGATCTCGACCTGGCCGAGGTCCGGCCCGCCGCCCGCGGCGAGGGCCGAGTAGAGCTTCTGGTACCCGCCCGCGTTGCCGCCGGGGATCCAGACGGCCTCGACCTGGATCTCGGGGTGCGAGGCGTTCCAGACGTCGCAGACCTTCTGCAGGTCCTTCAGCCAGCCCCAGTACTGCAGGCGGACCGGGCCGGTGGCCGGCGCGATCGTCGGCGCCGTGTTGACCGAGACGGTGCCCGGTGTCGCGCAGGCCGTCAGGCTCCCGAGTGCCGCGGTGCCGAGACCGGCGGCGATGAGCTGTCTCCGGGTGAACGGATGCATCTTCCCTCACTTCGTCGTGGTGGAGAGCCGGGGAGTCTCACCCGGCGATGATCGGGACGCTACCACGAATTCGAGTAGGTACTCGAAATTGGCGGCACTGCTCCTCCGCCGCCGCTACGCTGGCCGTTCGAGGGGCACGGCGAGGCGCCTCCAGTGCTGAGGAGGGGTCGATGGCGGAGGCGACGAGGCGACGCGGCCCGTACGCGAAATCGGCCGAGCGCCGCCGCGCCATCATCGAGGCCGCCCACCAGGTCTTCGCCGCGCGGGGCTACGCCCGCGGCTCCCTCCAGGAGGTCGCCGACCGCGTCGGGCTCAGCCAGACGAGCCTCCTGCACTACTTCCCGTCGAAGACCGACCTGCTCTTCGCGGTCCTCGAGCACCGCGACCTGATCACGGGCGACGGTTCCTCGCCGCCGGACCCGGAGGAGGGGCTGGTCGCCGGCATCCTGCGGCAGACCCGCTACAACGAGACGGCGCCCGGAGTGATCGAGCTGTACGCCGTGCTCTGCGGCGAGTCGACGACGCAGGAGCACCCGGGGCGCGACTTCTTCGCCGCGCGGTTCCGCCGCCTCCGCAGCGAGTACGCGGCCGAGCTGCGCGAGCTCCAGGCCGCCGGGCGCTTGCGCGAGGGGTCCGATCCGGAGCGGGTGGCGGCGTCGATCATCGCGCTCTGGGACGGCGTGCAGCTGCAGTGGCTGCTCGAGCGCGACGCGGTGGACATGGTGGCGTGCCTGGCCGACTACCTCGACCTCGTGGTGCTGCCGGTTCCCTAGCGGCTGGCGCGAGGGAGCCCCGGCGCATCGAGGGGGACCCGCCGTCCGCGGCGGTCTCGATGGTCCGGGGTTCCCGCGACCGGGATCCGCGCCTAGGGCAGCAGGCGGGTCGGGCCGCGGAACAGGTAGGTGACCTCGCGGAGGTTCGCCTGGTTCAGCATCAGCATGATCACGCGCGAGAGCCCCATGCCGAAGCCGCCGTGCGGCGGGACGCCGTAGCGGAAGAAGTCGAGGTAGAACTCGAGCTCCTCCGGGTCCAGGCCCTTCTCGCGGGCCTGCTCGACGAGGACGTCGACGCGGTGCTCGCGCTGGGCTCCGGTCGAGATCTCGACGCCGTTGTAGATGAGGTCGTAGCTGTTGGTGATCGTCCCGTCGCCCTCGCGGCGCATGTGGTAGAACGGCCGGATGCTCGACGCGTAGTCGGTGAGGAACACGAAGTCGTGCCCGAACTCCTCCTGCACGTAGGCCGCGATGCGGCGCTCGCCCTCGGGGTCCATGTCGTCGTCGGCCCGGGGCACCTCGTAGCCGCGCTCGGCGACGATGCGCTTGGCCTCGGCGAGCGGGATGCGCGGGAACGGCGTGGTCGGGACGGTCAGGTCGATGTCGAAGAGCGCCTTGACCTCGGCGCCGTGCTTCTCGACGACGGCGGTGAGGCCGGCGACCATCAGCTGCTCGTGCAGCTCCATGACGTCCTCGTGCGAGTCGATCCAGGAGACCTCGGCGTCGACGCTCGTGAACTCGGTCGCGTGACGCGAGGTGAAGCTGGGGTCGGCGCGGAAGGCGGGGCCGACCTCGAAGACCTTGCCGAAGCCGGCGGGCTGCGCCATCTGCTTGAAGAACTGGGGGCTCTGCGCCAGGTAGGCCTTCGTCTCGAAGTACTCGACCTCGAAGAGCTCGGCCCGCGACTCCGAGGCGCTCGCCATGAGCTTCGGGGTGTGGATCTCGATGAAGTCGTGCTCGATCCAGTACGTGCGCAGCGCGTGCTCGAACGTGGTCTGCACACGGGCGATGAGGTTCTGCTCGGGACGGCGCAGGTCGAGGAAGCGCCAGTCCATGCGCTTGTCGATGCCGGAGTCGGGCGCGATCGGCGCCTCCGGGATCGACGCGGCGACGACCTCGAGCGTCTCGAGCTTGACCTCGATGCCGCCGAGCTTCACGCGCTCGTCGTGCTTGAGCGCGCCGATGACGGTGATGAAGGAGCCCTGGGCGAGGCCGGAGATCTCCTCGGTGATCGCGAGGCGCGCAGCCGACGCGTCGTCGCCCTCGACGGCCTCGCGCACGGCCGGGTTCACCAGCTGCACGGCACCGGACTCGTCGCGCAGGACGACGAACTGCACCTTCTTCTGGTCGCGCACGGTCTCGACCCAGCCGGACACGCGGACGGGTCCGTCCTCGAGCGCGGCGAGCTTCTTGACAGTGGTTCGGGGGAGGCGGGTCTCGTCGGTCACGGTAGGGGAGTCTACTCGGGGGCCGCCGGGCGGCGACGGGTAGCGTCGGAGCATGAGCACCGCACTGATCACCGGCGCGTCCTCCGGCATCGGCCTCGCGTTCGCCCGGGCGTTCGCGCGCCGCGGCTGGAGCCTCGTCCTCGTCGCCCGCAGCGAGCAGCGCCTCCAGGAGGCGGCGCCCGGACTGCGCGGCCTCGGCGCCGCGGCGGTCGAGGTCCTGCCCGCCGACCTCGGCGACCGCGAGCAGGTCGAGCAGGTGCGAGCGCGGCTCGTCGATCCTGCCCGGCCCGTCCGCGTCCTCGTCAACAACGCCGGCTTCGGGATCGACGGGACCTTCGCCGAGCCGGACGTCGCCGCTCAGGACCACGCCTTCGAGGTGATGGTGCGCTCGGTCGCCGTGCTCTCGGGTGCGGCGGCGGAGGCGATGACCACCCGCGGCCGCGGCGCGATCCTCACGGTGTCGAGCGTCGCGGGCTTCGTGCACCTCGGCCCCTACTCCGCGGTGAAGGCGTGGGCGACCGCCTTCGCGCAGTCGCTGGCCGTCGAGCTGCGCGGCACCGGCGTCCGCTCGGCCGCGCTCTGCCCGGGCTGGGTGCGCACCGAGTTCCACGAGCGGGCGGCGATGGACACCTCCTCCATCCCCTCCTTCCTCTGGCTCGATGCGGACGCGGTGGTGGAGGAGTTCCTCCGCGACGTCGCGCGCGGCTCCGTCGTCTCGGTGCCGTCGCTGCGCTTCGGGGTCCCGATGGCCGTGGTGCGGCACCTGCCCGGACCGCTCGTGCGGCGGCTGTCGGCGGCGGTCTCGGCGCGCCGCTGAGGCTCTGCTCAGGTCCGGCTCAGGCGACCCTTTCCCGGCGTTCCCCCACGCCGCGTTCCGTACACTTGACGCTCGTGGTTGCCGATCAGATCCATCTCGTGCGGCACGGCGAGGTGTTCAACCCCGACCGGGTCCTCTACGGACGACTCCCGAACTTCCGGCTCTCGGATCTGGGCCACCGCATGGCCCGCTCCGCCGCCGACGACCTGCTCGAGCGCCGGCGCCACGTCACGGCGCTGATCGCGTCGCCGCTCCAGCGCACGCAGGAGTCCGCGCAGCCGATCTCGCAGGCGTTCGAGCTCGAGATCCGCACCGATGAGCGGGTGATCGAGCCGAGCAACCGCTTCGAGGGGAAGTCCCTCGCCGCGCGCAGCTCCACCTTGCGGAACCCCAAGCACTGGCCCTGGCTCCGCAACCCCTTCGAGCCCAGCTGGGGCGAGCCGTACCTCTCCATCTCGGCGCGGATGTACGCGGCGATCGAGTCGGCGTGGCAAAGCACCGAGGAGGGCGACGCCGCGATCGTCAGCCACCAGCTCCCCATCTGGACGGTCCACCGCGCCCTCGCCGGAGAGCGCCTCTTCCACGATCCGCGCAAGCGCCGCTGCGCCCTCTCGAGCATCACGACCCTCGAGCGGCGCGGGGACGGCTTCGTCGAGGTCGGCTACTCCGACCCGGCCGCCGGCCTGCAGGGCCTGGCCACCGACGTGGGAGCGGTCTGATGCGCCGGACGGGGCGGCTCCGCGCAGCGGGCGTCCTCGCGCTGGCCGCCGCGCTCGCGCTGACGGGCTGCTCCGAGGATCCGCTCGCCGACCAGTACCGCAACGGGAGCAACAAGGGCTACATCTCGGGGGACGGCACCGTCACCGAGATCGCCGCCGCCGACCGGGACGACCCCATCGTCTTCTCCGGCACCGACGAGACCGGCGCCACCATCGACTCCGCCGACCTCGCCGGGCAGGTCGTCGTCGTCAACTTCTGGTACGCCAGCTGCGCCCCGTGCCGCGCCGAGGCCGCTGACCTCGAGACGGTGAACACGGAGTTCGCCGACAAGGGCGTGTCGTTCGTCGGCGTCAACGTGCGCGACCAGGCCCCCACCGCGGCCGCCTTCGCCGAGACCTTCGGGCTCGGCTACCCCTCCATCGTCGACACCGACTCGTCGGTGCAGCTCGCCTTCACCGGCACCGTCCCGCCGAACGCCGTGCCCACGACGCTCGTCCTCGACAGGGAGGGGCGCGTCGCGTCGCGCATCCTCGGCCAGCTCCAGGAGGCGTCGATCCTCTCGACCCTCGTGGGCGACACGCTCGCCGAGGAGGAGTAGCGGCGTGGGCGACATCGTCGTCAGCGGTCAGCTCCTGCTGGCCGTGCCGATCGCGCTCCTGGCCGGGCTCGTGTCCTTCGCGTCGCCCTGCGTGCTCCCGCTGGTGCCCGGCTACCTCGCCTACGTCGGCGGATTCACCGACGCCGACGAGCGGGCGGCCCGCGGACGCCGCCGGGTCGTGCTGGGGGTCCTCCTCTTCGTGCTCGGATTCTCGCTGGTGTTCGTCCTCTACGGGGCGGCGGCGGGCACGGTCGGCTTCTGGCTGCGCCAGTACACCGACCTGATCACCCGCGTCCTCGGGCTCGTCGTGATCGCGATGGGGCTCGTCTTCATCGGCCAGTTCTCGTTCCTCCAGCGCACGCTCCGGCCCGGGATCCGTCCCGCCACCGGGCTGATCGGAGCGCCGCTGCTCGGCATCGTCTTCGGCGTCGGCTGGACGCCCTGCCTCGGCCCGACGCTGAGCTCGATCCTCGCCCTCAGCTACGGCGTGGGCTCGCCCTGGCGCGGCGCCCTCCTCGCCCTGGTCTACTGCCTCGGCCTCGGCATCCCCTTCCTCCTCGTCGCCTTCGGCTTCAGCTGGGTGACCAGCACGCTCGCCTTCGTGAAGCGCCACATCCGCGTGGTCAACATCCTCGGCGGCGCCGCCCTCGTCCTGATCGGAGTCCTGATGGTCACGGGCATCTGGAACACCCTCGTCTACGGATCCCTCTCGGCGGTGATCGATGGCTTCCAGCCGGCGATCTGAGCCCGAGGAGAGCACGCGCCGCCCCGACGAGGCCGCGCAGCGGAGGACGGACGCCTCCTTCCGCCCCGCCGACCACTACGACTCCGACGGCACCGTCACGCAGCCGGCGCTCGGGTTCACCGGCTGGCTCCGCTGGATGTGGCGCCAGCTCACCAGCATGCGCACGGCGCTGTTCCTCCTGCTGCTGCTGGCGATCGCGGCGGTCCCCGGATCGCTCGTGCCGCAGCGCTCCTCCGACCCCAACGGCGTGACCCAGTACTTCGTCGACAACCCCGACCTCGCGCCCCTTCTCGACAGGGTGCAGGCGTTCGACACCTACACCTCCGCCTGGTTCTCGAGCATCTACCTGCTGCTGTTCATCTCCCTGATCGGCTGCATCGTCCCGCGCACGCGTCACCACTTCCAGGCGATGCGATCGCGGCCGCCGCGCACCCCGGCACGCCTGCAGCGCCTCGCCGGCTACACCGTCCGCGAGGTCGAGGGCGCAACGGAGGAGGAGGCCGTCGCCTCCGCCCACTCCGTCCTGCGCCGGGCGGGCTACCGCGTCGAGCGCTACGACGACCCGCGCGGCCGCTGGTCGAGCGTCTCGGCCGAGCGCGGCTACCTCCGCGAGACCGGCAACCTGGTCTTCCACTCCGCCCTGGTCGGCATCCTCGTCGCCGTCGGAGTGGGGGGCGGGTTCGGCTACAGCGGGCAGCGCGTGCTGGTCGAGGGCTCCCAGGGGTTCGCGAACAACCTCGCGGCCTACGACTCCTTCAACCCCGGCCGCTTCTTCGACAGCAGCCAGCTCGACCCGTACCAGCTGACCCTCGACAGCCTCGACGTGAAGTACGAGGAGCAGAACCAGTCGGCGCTCGGCCAGCCCGTCGACTTCACCGCGAACGTCACGACCTCCGAGCGCGGCGGGGGCACCGAGGACCGCACGATCAAGGTCAACGACCCGCTGGCGATCGGCGGCACGAACGTCTACCTCCTCGGCAACGGCTACGCCCCGACGATCACGGTCCGCGACCCCTCCGGCCGGGCGATCTTCACCGACTCGGTGCCTTTCCTCCCGCAGGACGCGAACCTGACCTCCGTCGGCGTCGTCAAGGTGCCGGACGGGCTCTCCGAGCAGCTGGGCCTCACCGGCTTCTTCTACCCGACGCAGGACACCCTGGCCTCCGGGGCCTCGACCTCGATCTTCCCCGACCTGCAGTACCCCGTGCTCTCGCTGAACGTCTTCTCGGGCGACCTCGGCCTCGACGGGGGAGTGCCCACGTCCGTCTACGTGCTCAACACCGACTCGCTGACCCGGCTCACCGGCGGCACCACCGGCGTCGCGCCGATCACCCTCAAGCCCGGCGACACGGCCGAGCTCCCGAACGGGCTCGGCAGCGTGACCTTCGACAACACGGGTGCCGACCCCACGCGGATCGGCACCGACAGCGTCAAGCGCTTCGCCTCGTTCGACATCCACCACGACGCGACCCAGGGCTGGGTGCTGCTCTTCGCGATCCTCGTGCTCGCCGGACTCCTCACCTCGCTGTTCGTTCCGCGGCGCCGCGTATGGGTGAAGGCGACCGCTCAGGACGACGGCGGCCTGCTCCTCGAGTACGCGGGACTCGCCCGCGGCGAGGACCCGCAGCTGGTGCGCGCCGTTCGGACGATCGCCGACCGGCACGCCCCGCTCGACTGACCCGGCTCCCGGACGCCCCTCCACAGCCGTCGCCCGGCTGGGCAGGGGCCGAGTCTGTGCAAGCGCGAAGGGGCGGGCGGGGCGGCGAGCGATTACCCTGAGGAGGTGATCGCGACCCTCTCGCAGTACTCGGTGCTGTGCCTCTCCTCCGCCATGGGCATCTACGCCATGGCGTTCGTCTTCTTCGCGATCGACCTCGCCCGCCGCGCCTCCCTGGCCGACGGCGAGTCGATCGAGGTCGTGCAGGAGGCGGAGCGCGTCGCCTCCGCGGCCGCCGCCGACCGCGCGGCCAGCGGCAAGGCCACCGTCGCCGCCGCAGGCTCCGGACGCACCGCGACGCTCTCCCGCATCGGCAGCCGCGTCGAGGACGAGGTCTACCGCGCCCCCGCCCGCTCGAAGACCATGCGCATCGGGTTCTCGCTCACGCTCCTCGGCTTCGTGCTCCACCTCGCCGCGACCGTCCTCCGCGGCGTCGCCGCCGGCCGCGTCCCCTGGGCGAACATGTACGAGTTCTCGATGACCGGGACGCTCATCATCATCGGCGTCTTCCTCGCCGTCCAGCTGCGCTGGGACCTCCGCTTCCTCGGAGCGTTCATCACCGGCCTCGTCCTGGTGCTCCTCGGCATCGCGACCGTCAACTACTACGTCGCCGTCGTCCCGCTCCCGCCGGCACTCCAGTCCTACTGGCTGGTCATCCACGTGCTCGTCGCGATCCTCGGCACCGCGTTCTTCGCCCTCGGCTTCGCGCTCTCGGTCACCCAACTCCTCCAGGCCCGCCGCGAATCCTCCGGCGACAGCCCCCGCTCGGTCCTCCGCTTCCTGCGCACCCTGCCCAGCTCCCTCACCCTCGAGAACCTCGCCTACCGCGTCACGATCCTCGGCTTCATCCTCTGGACCTTCACGCTCATCGCCGGCGCCGTCTGGGCCGAGAAGGCCTGGGGCCGCTACTGGGGCTGGGACACCAAGGAGGTCTGGACCTTCATCATCTGGACCATCTACGCCGGCTACATCCACGCCCGCGCCACCCGCGGCTGGCGCGGCACCCCCTCCGCCTGGCTCGCCATCGTCGGCTTCGCCGCCGTCATGTTCAACTTCGGCGTCGTCAACGTGTTCTTCAAGGGACTCCATGCCTACTCCGGCCTCGACACCGGCATGTAATCGGGTCGGCGGGGCCTGGTGGGGCCCCTCGCGGCGTTGTCGGCGACGAACGTAGCTCCGCTACGCCCGACCCCTCCGCCTTGCGATCGACCCCACCAGGCCCCGCCGACCGCCCACCAGGACGCGCACTGGGGACGGCTCCGCTTCGCGTTCGCCGCGGGGGAGTGCTCCGCTTCGCGGTCGCGGTGGTGGGTGGACTCCGCTTCGCGGTCGGGTCAGCGTGGGCTCCGCGGTCGCCGAGGTGGGTGGGCTCCGCTTCGCGATCGCCGTGGGGGTGCGGTCGCCGTGGGGGAGCGCTCCGCTGCGCGGTCGGGTTCTGGGGAGCTGCGCTTCGCGGGAGGACGGGGGGACGGCGGTCGACGGGACATGCTGATCGAGTAGTGAGCAGCGCGAGTATCGAGATCCCCTGACACGAACGCTCGGAGCGAGCCTGTCGAGTTCCCGCGTACGGAAGCGCCGGGTCGGTGCGTGCTGATCGAGGAACGGGCGTGTCGCGGCCGGGGGCACGGACGGGCTTCGGGTGGCCCCGCGCGGGTCAGACGGCGGTGACGATGTCGATGAGGTGGGGGGCGAAAGGGGCGTCGAGGGCGAGGACGATGCGGGTGCGGGCGTCGGAGGGATGGACGCCGCGGTAGATGCCGCGGAGGTCGGCGACGGTCTGGCCGCGGCCGGGGCCGTGGGTGGCGTCGACAGTGACGTGGACGCGCGGGGCGGAGGTGAGGGCGACGGCGTCGACGGCGATCGCGGCGGCCATGGGGTCGTGCATCGCAGCGGTGCGCTCGCCGAAGTGGCCGACGTAGAAGTCGAAGTAGAAGTCGAGCGCCTGCCCGATGGCCTGCGCGAGGGGATCGGGCGACGCGAGCAGGACGGCGCGATCCTCCTCCGACAGCAGGTGCCGCATGGTCACGTCCAGGGGCACGAGCGTGAGATCCCAGTCGGCCGCGACGACCTCGGCGGCGGCCGCAGGGTCGTGCCAGATGTTGGCCTCCGCCACGGCGGTCACGTTGCCGGGGACCAGCGCGGCTCCGCCCATCACGGTCACCGAGTGGACGAGGGACGCGATCTCCGGGTGTGCACGGAGGGCGAGCGCGAGATTCGTCAGCGGGCCGATCGCGACCAGCCGCAGCTCGCCCTCGTGCTCACGAGCGAGACGGAGGAGGAGGTCGGCCGGATCCTCGTCGACCGGCTCGCCGCCCTCGGGCAGCGCGACCCCGCCGATGCCGTCGTCGCCGTGCACGTGCGGAGATCCGCCGGCGTAGTCCTCCTCGAGGAAGTGGTGCGCCCCCACGGCGACCGGCACGTCGTCGCGGCCTGCCAGCGCGAGCAGGCCGAGGCTGTTGACGGCGGCCCGGCGGGCGTCGGTGTTGCCGCTGACCGTGCTGATCCCGACGAGGCGGGCCCGGGGCGAGCGGAGGAGGTACGCCAGGGCGAGCGAGTCGTCGATGCCGGTGTCGCAGTCGAGGAAGACGGGGACGGTCGATGCGCTCACGGTGCTCCGATGCTCGAGGGTGGGGGATGCGTCGGGCACCGGCGGCCGACGCTCCCATTCTGCCGCTCCTCGGACGCGGCGCCCGCCGCCGACGATCAGAGCAGCGCGTAGGAGTCGCGGAGCCGCGCCCGCCACCAGGCGAGCCGCTCCGGCGACACGGCGTGACGGGAGAGGAGCTCCTCCGAGACCTCCACGCGGCCGACGGGGATGCTGCCGTCGACCGGCCGCAGCGGCCGCTCCGTGACGTCCGCGGCGAGGAGGGACGCGGTGCCGAGTCCGCAGTCGAAGGGCAGCTCGGGGAGCGCCGCGGCCAGGGCGGCGCCCATGGCGAGTCCGACCGAGCTGTCGATCGCGCTCGAGACCACCGCCGGCAGCCCCGCCTCGGCGACGAGCGCCAGCGCCCGGCGCGTCCCGCCGAGCGGCTGGGCCTTCACGACCAGCAGGTCCGCGGCTCCGGACCGGGCGACGGCGAGCGGATCGGCGGCCTTGCGGACGCTCTCGTCGGCGGCGATCGGGATGCCCATGTACTTCACCCGGTAGCGCAGCTCCGCCAGCTCGTCGACGCTCGCGCACGGCTGCTCGACGTACTCGAGGTCGGACTCCGCGAGGGCGTGGACGGCGTGCTCGGCCTCGTCGAGGTTCCAGCCGCCGTTCGCGTCCACGCGGATCCGGCCCTCCGGACCGAGCAGGCGGCGGACCTCGACGACCCGGGCCACGTCGTCGGCCAGCGTCTGGCCGCGCTCGGCGACCTTCACCTTCGCCGTGCGGCAGCCGTGGTAGCTCGCGAGCACGGCGGCGACCTCGTGCGGTGCGACGGCCGGGATGGTCGCGTTCACCGGGATGCGGTCGCGCAGCGGTGCCGGCTGCTCGCTCCAGCCGTAGTCGATCGCCGCCCGGAGCCACGCCGCCGACTCCTCTGCGCCGTACTCGAGGAAGGGCGAGAACTCGGTCCAGCCCTCGGGGCCGCGCACGAGCGCGATCTCGCGGTGGTCCACACCGCGGAAGCGGGTGCGCAGCGGCAGAGCGACGACGCGGAGTCCCGCGTCGATCTCGCCGAGGGAGGGGAGCGGGGAGGCGGGCACGACGTCGTCCATCCGGCCATTGTCCACCGGCCGGGGCCACGCGGCGGCCACCCGGGCGCAGGAGGTCGGCGACGCGCGCGCAAGCCCCCGGGGTCCCTCCTCCGAGCGCCCGCCGAGGTGCCAGACTGACGAGGCTGCCGTTGGAGTCCGGAGGAGTGCGATGAGCCAGATGCCGATGAGCCCGCCGCCCGCGCCCGCCCCGGGCCCGACGCAGGGCTCCGTCCCCTCCCGCCGCCCGCTCGGCAGGGGCGCCTGGATCGCGCTGGGCACGAGCCTCCTCGTGGGCGTCGTCTACACCGGCGTGCTCGGCACGCTCGTCGCCGTCGGAGTGGGCGGCGCGCTCGACTCCGCCGCCGGCACCGCGTCGACGAGCGCTCCGTCCGAGCCGTTCGGCGACCCGACGGACGACCCGTTCGGCAGCGGGGACCCGTCCGATCCGCTCTACGACTACCCCGGCTACCAGGACGGCGACGCCGCGACGATCCTCGGCCAGCCGTCCGCGGAGGACGTGCGCGCGAGTGCCGAGCAGGCCGTCGCGGCCGTCGAGGGCGCCGTCCCCGAGGAGTGGACCTCGGCCGACGACGAGTACTACGAGCAGTCGCAGAACGCCTACGGCGGGCCCTCCCTCCTCTACGACTACATCTCGGCGACCGAGTACGCCGCCGCCGACGTCTCGACCGACGCCGATAGGCAGGCGGCGGTCGACCGCTTCACCGCAGCGCTCTCGCCCCTCGGCTTCGACGACGTCGAGGTGGCCGACACCCCCGAGGAGTGGTCGGAGGCGGGCTACGAGCTCGACGGCGACCTCTCGGACGAGGAGGCCTCGGCCGCGCTCTGGATCGTCACCGCCCGCTCCTCCGCCGACCTCGTGCCCGCGATCGAGCTGGGCCTCGTCGACCTCGACGCCGATCCGACCGGCCTGGTCGCCGACATGCTCGACGGAGTCGGCCTCTCGCCGGACCCGCAGGGCGCGTTCCTCGCCGGGTACGCGAACGGGGTCCTGCAGGACGAGGACCGCGGCGAGTTCACCGACCGCCTCGAGGAGTACGGCGGAGTCGCCGCGACCTGACCGGGCGCTACAAGCAAGCCCGTCCGCCCGCAAGCCCGAATCGGCGCACCGCCCGCGCCCTACGGTGAGGGGATGGCTGCACCCCGCTCGACCAGGCCCCTGCGCGACTACGCCGCGATCGGAGACGGTCGCACGGTCGCCCTGATCGCGAAGGACGGCAGCGTCGACTGGATGCCCGTCCCGGACCTCGGCTCCACCCCCGCCTTCGCCGCCCTGATCGACGCCGAGTCCGGCGGCTGCGTCGAGCTCGCCCCCGAGGAGCCCGCCGAGGTCTCGCGCGCCTACATCCGCGACACGAACGTCCTCGAGACCACCTTCACCACCGAGTCGGGCACCGTCCGCGTGACGGACGCGCTCGTCACCGGGATCGCGGGCCGCCTCCCGTGGGCCGAGCTCGCGCGCCGCGTGGACGGTGTCGACGGCGAGGTGCGGATGCGGTGGGCCGTGCGTCCCGGAACGGGACTCGGCCGGTTCTCCCCGTGGATCCAGAACGCCGACGGCCGCTCGCTCATCCGCGCCGGCGACATCACCATCGGCGTCACCGGCCAGGAGCACGGGCCCGACGGCGACGACGCGCCCTCCGGCGCCGGCGACGAGCTGACGGGCTCCTTCGTCGTGACCGCGGGGAAGGACGCCGTGCGGCACGTCCTGGTCGTGTCGGCCACGCACGACGAGCCGCTGCACTTCCCGGTCGCGAAGAACGTCGACCGCGGCATCGACCGCACCATCCGCAGCTGGCAGGACTGGTCGGAGGAGTTCTCCTACGACGGCCCGTGGTCCGAGGCCGTCCAGCGCAGCGCCCTCGCGCTCAAGCTGCTGATCTACTCGCCCACAGGAGCCATCGCCGCGGCCGCGACCACGTCGCTCCCGGAGTCGCCCAACGGCGGCAAGAACTGGGACTACCGCTTCGCCTGGGTGCGCGACGCCGCGTACACGATGCACGCGCTGGTGCGCTTCGGCCTGCGCGAGGAGACGCACGCCGCGCTGTCCTGGCTCCTCCGCACGATCAAGGAGCACGGGCCGGACCTGCACATCTTCTACGGACTCGACGGCTCCATGCCGACCGTCCTGGAGGAGTTCGACGTCCCGGGCTACGCCGGCATCGGCCCGGTCGTCGCCGGCAACGCAGCGCAGAGCCAGCTGCAGCTGGGCGTCTTCGGCGACCTCTTCGACATCTGCCGCATCTACGTCGACGAGGGCAACGTCCTCGACATCCAGACCGGCCGGCTCCTCGCCCGCGTCGCCGACACCACCTGCGACCTGTGGCGGAACCGCGATGCGGGCATGTGGGAGCTGGAGGAGGAGCAGCACTACACCTCCTCGAAGATGGGCTGCTGGCAGGCGCTCGACGCGGCCGTGCACCTGGCGGAGCTCGGCCAGGTCGCGGGCAGCCCCGACCGCTGGCGCTTCGAGCGCGACCGCATCCGGGAGTGGATCGAGGAGCACTGCTGGTCCGAGGAGCTCGGCTCCTACGTGATGTACCCGGGCAGCGAGGAGCTGGACGCCTCGGTGCTCCTGCACGCGCCCAGCGGCTACGAGCGCGGTGAGCGGATGATCTCCACCATCGACGCCCTGGTGAAGGAGCTCGGCCGCGGCGCGCTGCTGTTCCGCTACTCCGGCATGGAGGGCGAGGAGCACCCGTTCGTGGCCTGCTCGTTCTGGCTCGCCTCCGCCCTGGCCTGCGTCGGTCGGCACGACGAGTCGGTCGCCCTGATGGACGAGCTCGTCGCCACGGTCCCGAACGACGTCGGGATCATGTCCGAGATGATCGCGGTCGACGACCTGGCCTTCTGGGGCAACCTGCCGCAGGGGCTCAGCCACCTCGCGTTGATCAACGCGGCCATCACCATCGAGGAGCTGGCGCCGGAGAAGGTCGGCCGCGCGTAACCCCGCCGACGGCGTCCGCGCAACCCGTTGAGGGCCGGCTCCGAGGGGCGTAGACCGGTACCACCCCCTCGCACCGCACCCACAAGGAGCACCTCAGCATGGATCTCGGGATCACCGGCCGCACCGCCCTCGTCACCGGAGGCGACTCCGGCATCGGCCTGGCCACGGCGCAGCTCCTCCTCGCCGAGGGCGCGACCGTCGTGATCACCGACGAGGACCAGGCGGAGCTGGACCGGGCCGCGGCCGGGCTCGACGCTCCGGAGGGCCGCCTGCACGCCTTCGCCGCCGACGTCACCAGCACGGAGCAGCTCGCCGAGCTGCACCGCCGCGTGGCCGGAGCGGTCGGCGCGATCGACATCCTCGTGCAGTGCGCCGGAGTCACGGGGGCGCAGGGCCTCTTCCACGAGATCGACGACGAGGGCTGGACCAGCACCCTCGAGGTCGATCTGCTCGGGCCTGTGCGGCTCGTGCGCGAGTTCCTCCCCGACCTCCGCACCGGAGGCTGGGGCCGGCTCGTGCTCACCGCCTCCGAGGACGCCGTGCAGCCCTACGACGACGAACTGCCCTACTGCGCCGCGAAGGCGGGCGTCCTCGCCTTCGCCAAGGGCCTCTCGCGCTCCTACGCGCAGGAGGGCCTGCTCGTGAACACGGTCTCGCCCGCGTTCATCCGCACTCCGATGACCGACGCGATGATGTCCAAGCGCGCCGAGCAGAGGGGCACCTCGGTCGACGAGGCGATCTCGTCCTTCCTCGACGAGGAGCGGCCGTACATGGAGCTGAAGCGCCGGGGCGAGGCCGAGGAGGTCGCAGCCGTGATCGCCTTCCTCTGCTCCGACCGCGCCTCGTTCGTGAACGGCTCGAACTACCGCGTCGACTCCGGATCCGTCGCCACGATCTGATCCCCGCAACCACGGGCCCCGCCCAGCGCGCGCACCCCGCGCGTGCGGGCGCCGTCCAGCCGAAGAAGCCAGACTCGGGGCGGGACACCGCACCCGGCACTGCAAGAGAAAGGAACGGTCCATGACCACCACCCTCGAACGCCACGTCGAAGCCCCCGCGGGCTCCGGTGCCAAGACCAGCCGCCGTCAGAACGCCGAGAAGGGCTTCAAGGCCTCCAAGGAGCTGCTCGACAGCCTCCAGATCGTCCTCGTCGACCTGATCGAGCTCCACGTCCAGGGCAAGCAGGCCCACTGGAACGTCGTCGGCAAGAACTTCCGCGACCTCCACCTGCAGCTCGACGAGATCATCGAGGCCGCGCGCGAGTTCAGCGACGACATCGCCGAGCGCATGCGCGCCCTCCACGGGATCCCGGACGGCCGCAGCGACACCGTCGCCGCGACCACCACCCTCCCCGAGTACCCGCACGGCGAGATCGACACGGCCGAGACCGTCGACCTGGTCACGATCCGCCTCGAGAACACCGCCGCCACCATGCGCGAGGTCCACGACCAGGTGGACGAGGAGGACCCGACCAGCGCGGATCTCCTCCACGCGATCATCCAGAGCCTCGAGCAGTACGCCTGGATGGTGTCGGCCGAGAACCGCACCACCTCCGCCGCCAAGTAGGGGCGAGCACCGGAAGGGGACTCCGCGTCAGCGGGGTCCCCTTCCGTCTGCCCGGGCGGTGTCGAGTCGCCGTGCAGTCCGGATCAGTAGGGTCGTGGCATGAGCACGCAGGTCTCCGAACTGTTCGACGCCCACCGCTGGGCGGCCGTCGACGGCTTCGACGCACTCGAGGACATCACCTACCACCACGACCGCTCCGGCCGCATCGCGCGCGTCGCGTTCGACCGGCCCGAGGTCCGCAACGCGTTCCGGCCGCGCACGGTCGACGAGCTGTTCCGCGCCCTCGAGGACGCCCGGACGAACCCGCGCATCGGCGTCGTCATCCTCACCGGCAACGGCCCGAGCCCGCGCGACGGAGGCTGGGCCTTCTGCTCCGGGGGAGACCAGCGGATCCGCGGCCGCGACGGCTACCGGTACTCCGACGGCGAGACCGCCGAGGGCATCGACTCCGCGCGGAACGGCCGCCTGCACATCCTCGAGGTGCAGCGCCTCATCCGCTTCATGCCGAAGGTCGTCATCGCGGCCGTCCCCGGCTGGGCCGCAGGAGGCGGGCACTCGCTCCACGTGGTCTGCGACCTCACCCTCGCCTCCGCCGAGCACGGGCGCTTCAAGCAGACGGACGCCGACGTCGGCTCCTTCGACGCGGGCTACGGCTCCGCGTACTTCGCCCGCCAGATCGGGCAGAAGGCCGCGCGCGAGGTGTTCTTCCTCGCGCGGGAGTACTCCGCGCAGCGCGCCTACGAGATGGGCGCCGTGAACGCGGTCGTCCCGCACGCCGAGCTCGAGACGACCGCGGTGGAGTGGGCCGAGACGATCCTCACCAAGTCGCCCACGGCCATCCGGATGCTGAAGTACGCGTTCAACGCCGTGGACGACGGCCTCGTGGGCCAGCAGCTCTTCGCGGGCGAGACCACGCGCCTCGCCTACGGCACCGACGAGGCCGTCGAGGGACGAGACTCCTTCCTCGAGAAGCGCGAGCCCGACTGGTCGCCGTTCCCGTGGCAGTTCTGAGCCGGAGGGCACGCAGGTGACCCGCCCGCTCGCCGGTGTCGACGCGACGGTCGAGGCCGTCCTCCTCGCTCTTCGCGCGGCCCTGGACGGCAGCGGCCCGGCGATCCGCGTCTCCGCCCCCGGCGCTGCGACCGCCTCCGAGGATGCCGTCGTGCCGCAGCGCGTCGCCGCCGTCGTCGAGACCTCGGGCTCGTCGGGGCCGCCCAAGCGGGTCGCGCTCTCGACAGCGGCCCTGCTCACCAGCGCCTCCACGACCCTCGCCGAGCTCGGCGGGCCGGGACGCTGGCTGCTCTGCCTGCCGACGCACTACGTCGCGGGACTGCAGGTGCTCGTCCGCTCGCTGACCGCGGAGGCCGACCCGGTCGTCCTCCCGGCCGGCGGCTTCGACGCGGCGGCCTTCCTCGCTCTCGCTCGGACGATGCCGGCGGGGGAGCGGCGGTACTCCTCGCTGGTCCCCGTGCAGCTCGCGCGGCTGCTGGACCTCGCCGAGCGCGATCCGGCCGCGGCCGAGGCGCTCCGCTCGTTCGACGCGCTCCTGATCGGCGGCCAGGCGACGCCGCAGCCGTTGCGGGACCGCGCCGCCGCCCTCGGTGCGCGCATCCGCCTGACCTACGGATCGAGCGAGACGTCCGGCGGCTGCGTCTACGACGGCGTCCCGCTCCACGACGTGCGGATGCGCGTCGAGAACGGGCAGGTGCTGCTCGGCGGCCCGACCCTCGCGGAGTGCTACCTCGACGCCGACGGCGCGATCGACCACGAGCGCAGCGCCTCCGCCTTCCTCGAGCTCGACGGGGAGCGCTGGTACCGCACGGGCGACGCGGGGTCGATCGTCGACGGGCGCCTCCGGGTGACCGGTCGGCTCGACCGCGTGATCGTGTCGGGCGGGGAGAAGGTGTCGCTCGACGCCGTCGAGGCCGTGCTCCGCGAGGGGCCCGTCCCCGACGCGGTCGTCGTGCGGCGGGCGGACGAGCAGTGGGGCGAGGTCCCGGTCGTCGTCACGGCGGAGGAGGCTCCCGCGCTCACCGACCTGCGCACCCTGATCGCCGACCGCCTCGGGCGCGCCGCCGCTCCTGCGGTCGTGCTGCCCGTCGGCCGCATCCCCCTCCTCGCCTCCGGGAAGCCCGACCGCCGCGCCCTCGAGGTGCTCGCCGAGCAGGGCTGACCGGCTCCGACCGTCGACGGGCCGGTGGGTAGGATTCCCTCCGTGTCGAGTACGAGTCGCAAGAAGAAGTCCTCCAGCGGCCGCCCCGGGGGCAGCCCGCGAACGGTCGTCGTGAAGCCCGCCGGTCCCCGCGAGTGGATCGCCGGCGCCCGCCTCCGCACCCTCCCGCTGGCCGTCGCCCCCGTGCTCATCGGCACCGGAGCGACCCAGGTCGTCGACGAGGGCTGGCACTGGGTGCGCGCCCTGCTCTGCCTGGCCGTCTCGCTCGCCCTGCAGATCGCCGTCAACTACGCCAACGACTACTCCGACGGCGTGCGCGGCACCGACGCCAACCGCGTCGGACCCTCGCGGCTGACCGGCTCCGGAGCGGCGAAGCCCCGCCAGGTGCTCACCGTCGCCCTGGTCTTCTTCGGGATCGCGGCCGTCGCCGGCCTCGTGCTCACCGCCCTCTCGGGGCAGTGGTGGTTCCTGATCGTCGGCGCGGCGGCGATCGCGGCGGGCTGGTTCTACACCGGCGGACGCCGCCCCTACGGCTACCTCGGGCTCGGCGAGCTCTTCGTCTTCGTGTTCTTCGGCCTGGTCGCCACCGTCGGCACCACGTTCGTGCAGATCGGCCGCACCAACCAGGAGTCGTGGCTCGGCGCCGTGGCGGCGGGCCTGTTCGCCTGCGCCGTGCTCATGGTCAACAACATCCGCGACATCCCGACCGACCGCCTCTCGGGCAAGCGGACCCTCGCGGTGCTCGCAGGACCGGCCGTGTCCCGGGCGATCTACACGGGCTTCGTGCTGATCCCGTTCGGCATCGCGGTGATCCTCGCGCTGTTCTACCCGCTGGCGTGGCTGACGCTCTTCGTGCTTCTGATGATCCTGCCGGCCATCCTGATCACCCTGACGGCGAAGACGGCGAAGGAGCTCATCCTGGCGCTGCAGTTGACCAGCCTGGGCGGGCTCGCCTACGCGGTCATCCTCGGGGCGGCGCTGGCGTTCTAGAGCGGCGGCTCGCACGAGGCGGGCTCGGGTGGGCCGGATTCGGGTGAGATCGGCTGTTGCGGGCCGGGCCTGGTGCGAGCGGGGTCAGCGCGTCAGAGGGGAGGCCTCGCCGGCGGGAGCGCCCGGCTCAGCGGTCGTCGCGGGTCGCGTCGACCGCGGCGTCCTCGACGTCGTCGTCGGTCGGGGCGCGCGGGACGTCCTTGCGGCGCTCGTAGATCGCCTCCGCGATGCGCTCGCGGGGCTTCCTCAGCAGGATGTAGGAGAGTGACAGGCTCGCGATCGCGGCGACGAAGCCCGCGGTGACCGCTGCCGTCAGCTCCGAGTCGACGAAGGTGCGCGCCGGCAGGTACACCAGCACGAAGACGCCGGCGAACATCGCCAGGCGCAGGAGCGAGTAGACGACGACCGCGCGGCTCAGTTTCACCGGGACAGTGTACGTCGGCCCCTGCACGCGCTTCCGTGAGCACCGTGGGAGCCTCCTGTCCAGCGTCCGTGCGGACCCTCCCCGACAAGGGTGCCGGACGTAGACTCGTGTCCATGATCCGCCTCGTCATCGGCCTGCTCGTGGCCCTCGCCGTCTTCACGGTCTACACCGTGATCGACGTCGCGATGAGCAACCGTCACGCCGTGCGGGCGATCCCGAAGTGGTCCTGGATCCTGGTGGTGCTGATCCTCCCGGTCATCGGTGCGGGACTGTGGTTCTGGATCGGCCGTCCCCGCAAGCAGCGCGCCGCCGGCCGCCGCTACACCGCTCCGGACGACGACCCCGACTTCCTCGGCACCCTCCGCACCGAGCGCGACCCCGAGGAGGAGCGCCTGCAGGCAGAGCGCATCGCCCAGCTCGAGCGCGACCTCGCCGAGATGGACGAGCAGGGCGAGGCCGACGGCCCCGGCCGCCGGGATGCCTGAGCACCGGCCGGTCGCCCCCTCCACCCGATTCGCGGTCGACCTCCTCACCCGCTTCGTCGCGCTCGGCGTCCGCGACGTCGTCGTCGCTCCGGGCTCCCGCTCGCAGGCGCTCGCCCTGGTTGCGGCCGAGCTCGAGACCCGCGGCGACATCCGGCTGCACGTGCGGATCGACGAGCGCTCCGCGGGGTTCCTGGCCCTGGGCCTCGCCCTCGAATCCCGGATGCCGGCGCTCGTGATCACGACCTCCGGCACGGCGACCGCGAACCTGCACCCGGCCGTGCTCGAGGCGGACGCCTCGGACGTGCCGATGATCGTGCTGACCGCCGACCGGCCCGACGAGCTGCGCGGCATCCGCTCGAACCAGACGGCCGAGCAACGCGAGCTGTACGGGCGTGCCGTGCGGCTGTTCGAGGACGTCGCTGCTCCGGACGACGGCTCCCGGCCCGAGGACGCGCGGGCGCTCGCCGATCGTGCCGTCACCGCGGCGCGACGCGGGCCGGTCCACCTGAACCTCTCCTTCCGCGACCCGCTCTCCTCCGCTCTGCCCGACATGGAGCGGATCGGACCGGTCTCGTCGCCCGCTGTCGGATCCGGGATCCCGGGTGCCGTCGTGACCGCCGGCCCTGGTGAGCCGCTCACGGTCGTCATCGCCGGGGACAAGGCGGGCGCCGCGGCCGAGGAGATCGCTCGCGCTGGCGACTGGCCGCTGCTGGCCGAGGTCTCCTCCGGCGCCCGCTTCGGACCGCAGCTCGTCGTCGCCTGGCGTCGCCTGCTCGGCGAGCCCGACTTCGGCGGACGCATCCGCCGGGCGATCGTGCTCGGACACCCGACGCTCTCCCGCGAGGTCCCCGAGCTGCTGCGGCGCGAGGACGTCGAGGTGATCGTCGTGGACGCCGTGCGCGAGCAGTTCTACAACCCCGGCCGGCGCGCCCGCCGCGTCGGAGGCGTCGACGTGGTCCGCCCCGAGGGGGCGCCGCGTCCCGAGCGCGGCGAGCGCGCCTGGGCCGGATCCTGGGTGTCCGCGAGCCGCGCCCTGACGGTCGACCCCGACGAGCTGGACGAGGTCCCCGACGCCGGGTCGATGTCGGTCGAGGACCGCCGCGGCTACGCGCGCAACGCCCTCGCCGCGATCAGGGCACCGCTCACCCGCGACTTCGTCGTCGCCGCGGTCTGGAAGGTCACCTGGCCGCACGACCGGCTGCTGTTCGGAGCGTCGCGGCTGATCCGCGTCGCCGACGGGACCCTGCCGGGCAAGCGGATATCCGTCCTGGCGAACCGCGGCCTCGCCGGCATCGACGGCACGATCTCGACGGCTCTCGGGATCGCGGTGGCTTCGCAGGCGACCGAGCAGGGAGCCGGCGGAGTCACCCGCGCGGTCCTCGGCGATCTCACTCTGCTCCACGAGGCCGGCGGCCTCCTCCTCCCGCCGGGAGAACGGCGCCCGCGCGTGCAGCTCGTCGTCGTGAACGACGGGGGCGGCACGATCTTCGACGGACTCGAGGTCGCGTCGAGCTCGCATCCCGATGCGTTCGACCGCGTGCAGTTCACTCCGCAGAACGCCGATCTGGAGGCTCTCGCGCGCGCCTACGGGTGGGGCCACCGTCGTGCGGCGACGCGCGGCGAGCTGGAGCAGGCGCTGACCTCGCCGGGTGACGGGCCGGGCATCGTGGAGATCCGGCTCGAGCGCTGAGTCCGCGCGGGTCCGGTCGGACGGTCCTCCACAGGTCGTCGTCGGACGCTGTTCTCCCGGGGACGCCTCGTTCGAGCTCCGCAGCTCGTCTGCTGCTGCTTCGCTGGAGGCATGGCTGATGCGGAGACGGTGCGAGGAGAGGTCCTCGCCCTCGGCGACCGGGCGGCGGCGCTCGCGAGGAGCGCCTCCCCGGTGCTCCTGACCGCGGCGGAGGCGCTGCACGCGGGACACCGCGCGGCGCTGACCTGTCCCGACGCGTTCGCCCGAGGCTCCTCGACGGACAGCAAGGATGCGACGGACCTCGTCGAACGGTCGATCCGAGCGGAGTTCGCCGTCGCCCTCGGGGTCTCCGAGCGCACCGCCGCCAGGGAGCTGCTGCACGCCTCGCTCCTGATGGAGGAGCTGCCGCGGACCCGCTCCGCGCTCGCCGACGCCAGGATGCGCTGGGAGGCCGGCCAGCTCGTCTGCTCCGTCGCGGCGACCCTCCCGGCAGAGGCGCGCGCGGCCTACGACGACCGGGCCGTCGACCTCGCGGAGACGCTGACCCCGGGGCAGCTGCGCCACGCCCTCGCGCGGGTGCGGGAGGAGCTGCACGACGAGCCCCTCGCCGAGCGGCACGCTCGCGCCCGCGAGGACCGCCGGGTGTGGATGACAGCCGGGATCGACGGCATGGCGACGGTGTGCGCGCACGTCCCCGCGCCCGAGGCCGTCGGAGCGCTCGCCCGGCTCGACCGCATCGCGAGGGATCTGCGAAACGGCGCCGAAGGGGACCGCGATCTGCGGACGCTGGCGCAGCTCCGCGCCGACGCGTGGGCCGACCTGCTCTGCCACGGGGACGTGGCGTGGACCACTCCGGAGGGAGCCGCGGCGCCCTCGACCGGGCCGCGGGCCGAGGTGAGAGTCACCGTGGCGGCGAGCACCGCCGCGGGTGACGACGAGGCGGCCGCCGAGCTCGACGGCTACGGGCCGATCCCTGCCGAGACGGTGCGAGCGCTCATCGACGACGACGCCGCCTTCACTCCCGTGCTGACCGACGAGGAGACCGGCGCGGTCGTCTCCGTCGGGCGCCGCCACCGGCTCCCACCGCCGAGGATGAGGCTGCTGGTCCGCCTCCGCGACCAGACCTGCCGCTTCCCGGGCTGCACCCGGCCGGCGTCCTCGACGGAGACCGACCACAGCGTCGAATGGCGGAACGGGGGAGAGACGACTCCCGACAACCTCGCCTCCCTGTGCGTCGCCCACCACCACGTACGCCACGGCGACCGGTGGACGTATCTGCTCCATCCGGACGGCACAGCGGACTGGACCACACCGACCGGCCGTCGCGTGACGACCCGGCCGCCGGCGCTGCCCGGGCGTCCGCCGGTGGGCGCAGGACGACGGCCGGGGTCTCCCCGGCTCGACGGGGACCCGGCGGGGTAAGCGGCGGGTAGCCGACGGCTTCAGCGACTCCCGACGTGCGTCAGGCCAGCGCGTCGGTGATCGGGCGGAACTTCATGCGGGTCTCGGCGAGCTCGGACTCGGGAACGCTGTCGGCCACGATGCCGGCGCCCGCCCAGGCCGTGACCGCGCCCTCGGCCGTGACCTCGGCGCTGCGGAGTCCGACAGCCCACTCGCCGTCGCCGTTGCCGTCGATCCAGCCGACGGGTCCTGCGTACCGACCGCGGTCGAAGGGCTCCAGGTGCTCGATGAGCGCAAGGGCGTCGGCGGTCGGAGTGCCGGCCACTGCGGCGGTCGGGTGAAGAGCATCGACGAGATCGAGCGCGCTGGAGGAGTCGCCCAGAATTCCTCGCACGTCCGTCGCGAGGTGCCAGAGATTCGGCAGGCGGAGCGTGAACGGGGCGGCGCCCGCCGTCAGCTCCCGTATGTGGGGCTCGAGTTCCCGGACCAGACTGGCGAGAGCGAAAGCGTGCTCCGAGCGGTCCTTCGGACTCTCGAGCAGAGCGGCCTCCACGTCCGCGTCGGCGAGGGGATCCTCGCCTCGTGCGGCCGTGCCGGCCAACACCCTCGCCGAGATCTCGCCCCGATCGACCGCGACCAGCGTCTCCGGACTGGCGCCGAGGAATCCGTCCACGGCGAAGCCCCAGCAGTCCGGGTACCGCTCGGTGAGCGCACCCAGCATCCGACGCAGGTCCGCCCCCGGCGGGAGCCGCCCCTGCAGATCGCGCGCGATCACGACCTTGGACAGCTCACCCGCCCGGATCGTCTCCACCGCGGCAGCGACCGCCGCGCGGTACCCGTCCGGCGGCAGCGCACCGGGCGAGAGCGGCACGTGGTACTCCGCCCCCAGTGGCTCCTCGCTCGGCGTATACGGTCTCTCCGCCTCGCCGATCGTGATCCGCGTCAGCCATGACCGGCCGTCGCGCGTCCCGATCACGGTGCGCGGCACGATCAGCACGCTCGTCGCCTCGGATCGGCTCGAGAAAGCGAAGGTCCCGAACGCGACCAGCCCCGTCCCGGGCAGTCCGACCCGGTCCTCCACCGTCGCCGCGTCGCAGAGCCGACGCCAGGTTGCCGCCGCCTCCCGCAGCCGTTCCGGGCCCGAGAACTCGAGGCGCAGGGCCTCGCCGCGTCCGCTGAGCCCGGCGCCGTCGCGCTGCCAGAGGAGGGGCCGCCTCGGGTCGGAGTGGGAGAGGAGCGACGGCGGAGAGTCCAGTGGAGTCGTCTCCGCACGCAGCAGGGGGGTTCCAGCGCCGATGAGCGTCACCTCAGCAGGGTACGCCCGCGCCAGAGGATGGGACGTCCCATGCCGCGGGGCTCGGGGCGCAGGGCTCCGTTGCTACCGTGACCCGGTCCGGGGCCGCCGCGCGAGGCGGAGCGGGGCGGTCCCGGCGCTTCCCCAGGGGGGAGCGCGCCGACCGGGCGCGGGACGGCGGATGCACAGCCGCCGTCCCTCGTCTCGCCGTAGACTTGCGGATCGTGACGAAGGCAGACCTCACCAAACGGCCCGACGAGGTCGCCTCGATGTTCGACACCGTGGCTCCCGCCTACGACCTGGTGAACGGACTCCTCTCGGTGGGGAACGACCGGCTCTGGCGGATCGCGACGACTCGAGCCGTCAACCCTGCTCCCGGTGAGCGCATTCTCGACATCGCGGCCGGCACCGGAACGTCGAGCGCGTCGCTGGCGCGGTCGGGCGCCCAGGTCGTGGCAGCCGACTTCTCCCCGGGGATGATCGCCGTCGGCCGTCGCCGCCAGGCGGGCAACGACCGGATCGAGTTCGTCCAGGCCGACGCGATGGACCTCCCGTTCGAGGACGAGTCGTTCGACGCCGTGACCATCTCCTTCGGTCTGCGCAACGTGGCCGAGCCGAGGACGGCGCTCGCCGAGTTCCTGCGTGTGCTGAAGCCCGGCGGCCGGGTCGTGATCTGCGAGTTCTCGACTCCGCCGATCGCTCCGCTGGCCGCCGCGTACGACTTCTACCTGTCGACGGTCATGCCCGCCGTCGTGCGCCTCGCGTCGTCGAACAATTTTGCGTACGACTATCTCGGCGATTCCATCCGGGCCTGGCCGGAGCAGAGCGTCGTCGCCGCCTGGCTCCGCGCGGCGGGCTTCGAGCGCGTGGCCTACCGCGATCTGACCGCTGGCATCGTGGCGCTGCACCGCGGCGTCAAGCCGATCGCGGCGACCCGATGACGACCGGGGTCCGCACAGGCCGAGACGTTAGGGTTTCCCTGTGAACGCCACTGCGCCCGTCGCCCGTCGCAGCCCGTCTCTGACGGCGCAGCTCGGCCTCTCCGAGCGCATCTTCTCCTCCTCGTCGGACCGGGCTCTCGCCCGCGCGATCGACGCGGGTCTGGAGCAGGTCGAGGAGGGTCTCGTCCGGCAGCTGTCCTTCGCGGACGCTGTGGCCGATGTCTCCACCCGGTACCTCCTCGAGGCGGGCGGCAAGCGTGTGCGCCCGATGCTCACCCTCCTGGCCGCGTCGCTGGGCCGCGGCAACACGCCGCAGGTCCTGCTCGGTGCGCAGGCGATCGAGATCACGCATCTCGCATCGCTCTACCACGACGACGTCATGGACGAGGCGGAGAAGCGCCGCGGCGTCCCGTCGGCGCAGACCGTGTGGGGCAACAACGTGGCCATCCTGACGGGCGATCTGCTCTTCGCCCGCGCGAACCAGCTGATGGTCGAGCTCGGAGACAAGGCGATCCGGCTCCAGGCCGACACGTTCGAGCGGCTCGTCCTCGGGCAGCTGCACGAGACGGTCGGCCCGACCGACGGCGAGGACCCGGTCGAGCACTACCTGTCCGTCCTGGCCGACAAGACCGGGTCCCTGATCGCCGCGGCGGGCCGCACGGGAGTCGCGTTCTCGGAGGCTCCGGAGGAGTACGAGGAGGCCATGCGCGTCTTCGGCGAGAAGATCGGCGTCGCCTTCCAGATCGTCGACGACGTCATCGACCTCTCTCCCCAGCCGGAGGAGACCGGCAAGAACCCCGGCACGGACATCCGCGCCGGCGTGTCGACGCTGCCGATCCTGCGCCTGCGCGAGCGCGCCTCCTCCGATAGGGACGCCGCGGCTCTCCTCGCCCGCATCGAGAGCTATGTGAGCCGCTCGAACGACGCCATCGCGCACACGGAGGAGCAGAGCGCCGACATCTCGGACGCCATCGCTCAGCTGCGCGATCACGACGTCACCGCGCAGACCCTCGCCGAGGCCCACCGGTGGGCCGACGAGGCCGTCGCCGCCCTCGCTCCGCTGCCCGACGGCTCCGTCCGCAAGGCGCTGACGCGCTTCGCCGACACCGTCGTCGAGCGCAACGGCTGACCCCGATCGTCGCGGCGCGCCCTGCGCCGCAGGAATGAGACCGGTTGTGCGCTGCGGCGCCCCGGCAGGAGGAACGCAATGACCAAGCTCAGGCTGGCCATCGTCGGCGCGGGTCCCGCGGGCATCTACGCCGCCGACCTCATGATCAAGGCCGAGAAGAAGTACGACGTCTCGATCGATCTGTTCGAGCACCTGCCCGCGCCCTACGGTCTGGTCCGCTACGGCGTCGCGCCCGATCACCCGCGCATCAAGGGGATCATCACCGCGCTGCGGGAGGTGCTCGACCGGGGCGACATCCGCATCTTCGGCAACGTGCACTTCGGGACCGACATCACGCTCGAGGATCTCAAGCGGCACTACCACGCCGTGATCTTCGCGACCGGCGCCGTCCGCGACGCTCCGCTCGACGTCCCGGGTGTCGAGCTCCAGGGCTCCTACGGTGCGGCCGACTTCGTCAGCTGGTTCGACGGCCACCCCGACGTGTCGCGCACCTGGCCGCTGGAGGCGTCCTCCGTCGCCGTCATCGGCAACGGCAACGTGGCGCTCGACGTCTCGCGGATGCTGGCGAAGCACGCCGAGGACCTCCTGCCCACCGAGGTCCCGCCGAACGTCTACGAGGGGCTGAAGGCGTCTCCTGTCACCGACGTGCACGTCTTCGGGCGCCGCGGTCCCGCTCAGGTGAAGTTCACGCCGCTGGAGCTGCGCGAGCTGGGCGAGCTGCGCGACGTCGACATGATCGTCGCCGACGAGGACTTCGACCTCGATCCCGCTTCGGAGGCCGCCATCGCGACCAACAAGCAGGTCATGGTCATCAACCGGGTGCTCAACCAGTGGCGCACCCGCGAGGTCGGGAGCGCCTCGCGTCGTCTCCACCTGCACTTCTGGGCGAAGCCGCTCGAGTTCGTGGACGACGGATCCGGTCGGGTCGGCGCGATCCGGTACGAGCGCACCGAGCCGGACGGCGAGGGCGGAGTGCGCGGCACGGGTGAGATCCGCGAGGTCCCGGTCCAGGCCGTGTACCGCGCGGTCGGCTACTTCGGCTCGCCGCTCGATGGCCTCCCGTTCGACGAGATGCGCGGCGTGATCCCGAACCGCGAGGGCCAGGTCCTGGACGACGAGGACCAGCAGGTCCACGGCGTGTACGCGACCGGCTGGATCAAGCGCGGACCGGTGGGCCTCATCGGGCACACCAAGTCCGACGCCATGGAGACCGTCGCGCACGTGCTCAACGACCAGGCGTCCTGGTGGACGCCCGAGCACCCCGAGGAGGCGGCCGTGGTCGCCCTGCTCGAGGAGCGGGAGATCGCCTACACGGATCTCGACGGCTGGCACCGGCTGGACGAGCACGAGATGGCGCTCGGCGAGCCCGAGGGCCGTGCGCGGGTGAAGGTCGTTCCCCGCGAGGACATGATCGCGATCTCGCGGGCGGAGCCGGCCGCGCTCTGACGCGTGGTCTCCGAACGGCCCTCCGGTGCAGTCCGGAGGGCCGTTCGTCGTTCCGGCGTGGACGCCTTGCGCCTCCTCTAGGATTCGGGCACCGCTCTGGACGGAGACAGCATGACCACGGCCGCGCCCCACGACGTCATCCGGGTGCGCGGTGCGCGCCAGAACAACCTCCGGGGGATCGACGTCGACATTCCGAAGCGGAGGATCACCGTGTTCACCGGGGTCTCGGGCTCCGGCAAGTCGTCGCTCGTCTTCGGCACCATCGCGGCCGAGTCCCAGCGCCTCATCAACGAGACCTACTCCGCCTTCGTGCAGCAGTTCATGGGGTCGCCGGCCCGCCCGGACGTGGAGTCGCTCGACGGACTGTCGGCCACGATCGTCGTCGACCAGGAGCGGATGGGGTCGAACGGCCGGTCCACGGTCGGCACGGCGACCGACGCGTACACGATGCTGCGGATCCTCTTCAGCCGGATCGGCGATCCGCACGCGGGCACGAGCGGTGCGTTCTCCTTCAACCTGCCGGAGGGGATGTGCCCGCGGTGCGAGGGGACGGGCCGGGTGTCGAGCATCGACCTCGACGCGCTGATCGACCGCTCGAAGTCGCTCGAGGGCGGCGCTCTCGACGCGATCCCCAACTTCGTCGTCGGCGGCTGGTACTGGAAGGGCCTCGCCGAGTCGGGCCTCTATCCGGCCGATGTGCCGATCGCCGACTTCACGCCCGAGCAGATGGACGCGTTCCTCCACCGTCCGGCCACGAAGATGGCCATCGCCGGGATGACGATGACCTACGAGGGCCTCCTGGTGAAGGTCACCCGCCTCTACCTGGCGAAGGAGGCGGCGCAGCCGCACATCCGCGCCTTCGCCGAGCGGGTGGCCACCTTCGCCGCCTGTCCCGAGTGCGGAGGCGGCCGGCTCACCCGCGCGGCACTGGAGTCGCGCATCGGGGGCCGGAACATCGCCGAGTGCGCCGCGCTGCAGGCGACCGACCTCGCCGCGTGGCTCCGCGGGCTGCAGGCGCCGTCCGTCGCTCCTATCGTCGAGACCCTCCTCGGGACGCTCGACGCCCTCGTCCAGGTCGGGCTGGGCTACCTGTCGCTCGATCGGGAGTCGAGCACCCTCTCGGGCGGTGAGGCGCAGCGGGTCAAGATGGTGCGGCATCTGGGATCGAGCCTCACGGACGTCACGTACGTCTTCGACGAGCCGACGGCGGGTCTGCATCCGCACGACGTCTCGCGGATGATCGAGCTGCTGCGCCGCCTGCGGGACAAGGGCAACACCGTCCTGGTGGTCGAGCACAAGCCGGAGATCATCGAGATCGCCGATCACGTGGTCGACCTCGGTCCGAGGGCCGGTGCGCACGGCGGCGAGCTGCGGTTCGAGGGGACGGTGGCGCAGCTGCGCACGTCCGACACCCTGACGGGCCGTCATCTCGGTCACCGCGTCCCGCTGAAGGAGGCCGTGCGCCGTCCGACCGGGGCGGTGGAGATCCGCGGGGCCTCCACGCACAACCTCCGCGGCGTCGACGTGGACGTCCCGCTGGGCGTGCTGACCGTCGTCACCGGAGTCGCCGGCTCGGGCAAGTCGTCGCTCCTGCACGGCTCGCTCGCGGGTCGGCCGGGCGTGGTGGTGGCCGACCAGTCGCCGATCCGCGGCTCGCGGCGCAGCAATCCGGCGACCTACACCGGGGTCCTCGACGCGATCCGGGCGGCCTTCGCGAAGGCGAACGGTGTGAGACCGGCGCTCTTCAGCGCGAACTCGGCAGGCGCCTGCCCCGTCTGCAAGGGGGCCGGGATGATCTTCACCGAGCTGGGCCCCGCCGCGACGGTCTCGTCGGTCTGCGAGGAGTGCGACGGCAAGCGGTTCACCGCTGAGGTGCTCGAGTACCGCCTCCGCGGGAGGAACATCCACGAGGTGCTCTCGATGCCGATCGTCGACGCCGCGGAGTTCTTCGCGAGCGGACCGGCGCACACGGTGCTCGCCCGTCTCGTCGACGTCGGTCTCGGCTACCTCACGCTCGGACAGCCGCTGAACACGCTGTCCGGGGGCGAGCGTCAGCGCCTCAAGCTCGCGATCAACATGGCCTCGTCCGGATCCGTCTACCTGCTCGACGAGCCGACCACGGGCCTGCACCTCGCGGACGTCGACACGCTGCTCGGACTGCTCGACCGGCTGGTCGACTCCGGGAACTCGGTCGTGGTGATCGAGCACCACCGCGCCCTGATGGCGCACGCGGACTGGATCATCGACGTGGGGCCCGGAGCCGGGCACGACGGAGGGACGATCGTCTTCGAGGGGACTCCGGTCGGGCTCGCGGCGGCGGACACGCTGACCGGACGCGCCCTCGCCGAGTACGCGCGCTGATGCGTCCGCAGCCGCGACGCTCGCGCGTCAGCGCGAGAACGGGCCGGACAAGGCCGCCCACTGCAGGAGCATGATCGTCTTCGCGTCGACGATCTGCACGCCGATCTGGGTCAGCGCCTCGTCGAACGAGAGCTCGAGGACCTCGATGTCCTCGCCCTCGTCGGCGAGTCCCGCGAATGCTCCGCTGCGGGTGCCCGCACGGTAGCGCCCGGCGTAGAAGTGCAGCTTCTCGGTGACCGAGCCGGGGCTCATGAACGCGTCGAACACGTGCTCGAGCCGGCCGACCTCGAGTCCGGTCTCCTCGGACGCCTCGCGGCGGGCGCCCTCCTCGGGCCCGTCCTCGTCCAGGAGACCGGCGGGCACTTCGAGGAGCATCCCGTCGAGGTCGCCGTTCACGTACGCGGGGTAGCGGAACTGCCGGATCAGGACGACGGTGCGCGCGTCGGCGTCGTAGAGCAGGACCGCCGCGCCGTTCCCCCGGTCGTACGTCTCGCGCTGCTCGCTGGTCCAGCTGCCGTCGCGGTGCCGGTAGTCGAAGCGGGTGGTGCGGAGGACGTACCAGTCGCTCGAGAGGAGGGTGACCTCCTTCACGACCACGTCGGGGTTCCCGACGAGGTCGAGGCCCTCCCGGTCGAGTCCGGTGCGGCCCCGCCGGTCGGGCTCGTCGATGCCGGCGATCACGCGCGTGCTCCCGTGTGCGTCATTCCTCAGCGGAAGTTGACGAACTGGAGGTCGAGCTCGAGGTCGGCCCCGCGCAGGAGCGCCATGGTCGCCTGGAGGTCGTCGCGGCTCTTCGAGGAGACGCGGAGCTCGTCGCCCTGGATCTGCGACTTGACCGACTTCGGCGCCTCGTCGCGGATGAGCTTGTTGATCTTCTTCGCGTGCTCCTGGTCGATGCCCTCCTTGAGGGTGGCCTCGATCCGGTACTCCTTGCCGGACGCGAAGGGCTCGCCCGCGTCGAGGCTCTTGAGGCTGATGCCGCGCTTGATCAGCTTCGACTGGAAGACGTCGAGGATGGCGTTCGCCCGCTCCTCGGTGTTGGCCTTGATCAGGATCTTCTCGCCGCTCCAGGCGATCGAGGCGCCGACGTTCTTGAAGTCGTAGCGCTGCTCGACCTCCTTGTGGGCCTGGTTCAGGGCGTTGTCCGCCTCCATCTTGTCGATCTTGCTGACGACGTCGAACGTTGAATCTGCCATGGCTCCGAGTTTAGCTTTCAGGCGTGGCGGAGCCCGGCCCCAGGCGCGGCTGGTACCTCTGAGGGGTGCGCCGCCTCCCCGTTCTCGTCCTCGTCCCGCTCGCCGGCCTCCTCCTGGCCGGCTGCGGCCAGCGGCCGCCCGCGCTGACGGTCGAGGAGGGCCTGTCCACCGTCCCTCCCGCGGCGACCGCTCCCGTCGCGGCCGACCCCGTCGTGCTGGAGGATCCCGAGCAGGCCGCGGCGACGCCGGTGCGACTGCTCGCCGACGAGGCGTGGCTGGGCACGGCGTCCGAGGGGAGCGGCATCCCGCTGCGTGCGCTCACCGCCTACGCGGGCACGGCCCTCCTCACGGCGTCGGTCGACCCCGACTGCCGGTTGGACTGGGCGACCCTGGCCGGCATCGGCTACGTCGAGAGCAGGCACGGCACGATCGACGGCGGCGAGCTGGGCGAGGACGGGCGGCCGACGGAGCCGATCTACGGTCCGCGCCTGGACGGAACGCGCTTCGACCGGGTCCCCGACAACGACGGCGGGGCTCTGGACGGCGACGCCGAGGTCGACCGGGCGATGGGTCCGCTGCAGATCATCCCGGCGACGTGGATGGCGTGGGCGTCGAGCGGATGGGATCCGCAGAACGTGGACCAGCAGGCGGTGACCGCCGCCCGGTACCTCTGCGACGCCGGCGGCGACCTCTCGACGGAGTCGGGATGGCGGGCGGCGATCGCGGCCTACAACCCGGCCGGGAGCTACGCGGGGAAGGTCGCGGAGGCGGCGTCCCGCTACGCGGCGGAGGCGGACTGAGGCCGCGCGGCACCGATTTCCGATCCGCCGGTCGCGTGGGTATCCTTGCTGAGCGCCTCCGGTTGTGAACACGCGGTCGGGTGCGCCACGGCGAGTTACCCTAGCGGCCAAAGGGATCTGACTGTAAATCAGACGGCGTAGCCTTCGGGGGTTCGAATCCCTCACTCGCCACCGAGCAGGAACATCCAGCAGACGCCCCGGCATCACGAGATGCGCGGGGCGTTCCGCATGTCGGGGGATCGCCCTTTCGGCGGAGTGCCTTTCCGGGGGAGTGCCTTTCCGGGGGAGCACCGGTCCGGCGGATCGCCGGACCCGGCCTCTTCGTCCCGTCGCACCTCGCGCGCCGTCGGCCCGGCCCGCGCCGTCGCCTCAGCCCCGCGCCTCCTGCTCCAGGAACGCTGCGAGGGAGAGCGGCGGCCGTCCGGTCAGCCGCTCGACGTCGGACGAGACGTGCTCCAGCTGTCCGGCGGCGATCGCGGAGTAGGTGCTGACCCAGGCGTCCAGCTGCCAGTCCGGTGCGTTCCAGCGGCGGCGTGACGCGTACGCCTCCTCGAGGGTCTCGTCGACGTACACGGCGGGGCGGCCCGCCGCCGTCAGGGTCGCCGCGACCTCGTCGAGGGTGAGGGCCTCGGGCCCGGTCAGCTCGTAGGCGGCTCCGCGGTGCT
The DNA here is from genome assembly GCF_002932015.1 of Rathayibacter sp. AY1H3. Classification (NCBI taxonomy): domain Bacteria; kingdom Bacillati; phylum Actinomycetota; class Actinomycetes; order Micrococcales; family Microbacteriaceae; genus Rathayibacter; species Rathayibacter sp. AY1H3. Next base: position 60,166 of record NZ_PSUU01000005.1, on the reverse strand, counting down.
CGGAGGGGGAGCGGAGGACCGCGGCGGCGGCGCGGGCCACGTCCTCGCGCGCGACGACGGCGGCACGGCCCGATCCCGCGGGTCCGCGGATCGCGCCGTCGTCGCCGAGCATCGCGGGCAGGAAGTCGAGGTAGAGGTTGTCGCGGAGGAACGTCCAGCCCATGCCCGAGCGGCGGATCGCGTCCTCGGTGGCCGCGTGGTCTCGGGCGAGGGTGAAGACCGCGTCGGGTGCGGCTCCGGCGAAGGAGGTGTAGACGACGTGCTCGACACCCGCGGCGGCGGCTGCGCCGACGAACGCGAGGTGCTCGGCGCGGCGCTCCTCGTTCTCGGAGGCGGAGACCATCAGGAGGAGGCGCACGCCCTCGAGCGAGTCGCCCGCGTCGGCGAAGGAGGAGCGCACCACCTCGGCCCCGGGGAGCTCGGGCGCGCGGGACGGGTCGCGGACCAGCAGGCGGAGGGCGTGACCGGCGTCGGCGAGCTCGCGCGCGACGCGACCGCCCACGGCTCCGGTGGCTCCCGTGAGGGCGATAGGGGTGCTCATCCCCCCATGATGGGCCCGATCCCTAGGCTGGGGCCATGAGCGACAACGCCCCCCTCCTCGCCATCGCCCGCTCGATCGCCGTCGAGGCGGCGCACCTCGCCCGCCAGCGGCGGCAGGACGGTGTCGAGATCGCCGCGTCGAAGTCGTCCCCGGAGGACGTGGTGACGGCCGCGGACCGGGAGGTCGAGGAGCTGATCCGCAGGCGCCTGGCCGAGGCGCGTCCGGACGACGGCTTCCTCGGCGAGGAGTCGGGGTCGGGGGGCGGCACGAGCGGGCTGACCTGGGTCGTCGATCCGATCGACGGGACCGTCAACTACCTCTACGGCATCCCCTCCTACGCGGTCAGCATCGCTGTGGTGGAGGGGGAGCCGGATCCCGCGACCTGGACCGCGCTCGCCGGCGCGGTCGTGAACGGAGCGACGGGTGAGGTGACCACGGCCAGCCGAGGCGGGGGAGCCGAGCGGGACGGAGTCGCGCTGCAGGTCTCGGCTCCCTCCTCCCTCTCGCTCGCGCTGGTCGGCACCGGCTTCGGCTACGACGCGGGCCGCCGGATGCGTCAGGGCGCCGTGGTGCAGGAGCTCCTGGGCTCGGTCCGCGACATCCGCCGCATCGGCTCGGCGGCGCTCGACCTGTGCTCGGTGGCCACCGGGCAGCTGAACGCGTACTACGAGCGGGGCTTGAACCCGTGGGACCTCGCTGCGGGCGCCCTCATCGCCGAGGAGGCGGGTGCGCGGGTCGCGGGACTCGACGGCGCATCCTTCGGCTCCGGGCTGCTCATCGCGGCACCGGATCCTCTCTTCGCCGAGCTGGAGGATCTGCTGCGCCGCCTGCGCGCGGACGAGGTGTAACCGCTCTCCCAGGCCGAGCCGACACGGATTCCGTGCGCCGAGAGGCGGATCGGCGCAGGATCCCGCCGGGGCTCGCCGCGCGTCGTGCCCCGATCGCGCCTGTGCGCGGCGGCCTCTGGCCGGATCCCGCCGGCCGTGGTTATCCTTTATGAATTCGTGATGTTCGCACAGGCTGCGCTCACGGAGCCGAGCGGTGCCTCTCCCTGGAGGCCCGCTCGTCCCCTGCCCCCGACGGAAGACATCGATTTCGTGAGCCCCGATTCGCCCGCCCCCGCTGCCCCTGCATCGACCCCCGGCGAATCGACTCCACCCCTCTCCCGTCGCGAGCTCCGCGAGCGCGAGCGCGCTCTGGCCCTCGCCTCCGACGTCTCGCTGGCGAGCGGCTCCGACGACCTCCTCGCGGCTCCGACGGCGGAGCAGCTGCGCGAAGCGGAGCGCCGCGTCGCCTCGATCCGCAGCGCCCCGGCCCCCGTCCCCGCACCGCGCGCGACGCCGCTCCGGCCCGTGCGCCGGGCCCGGGTCGGCGGACTCGTCGCCCTCTCCTTCGTCGCGGCCATCGTGGCGGCGACCTCTCTGCCGGCCACATCGCTCCTGACCGCGGAGGACGTGCAGGCGCAGAGCCTCTCGACCCCCTTCGGCGCCGACGCCCGCCGCGGCGCGCAGTCGTTCGTCGCCGGCGAGGTCAGCGCCGAGACGGTCGCCCGCGACGGGTTCGGCGTGCAGGAGCGCAAGACGCAGACCAACGTCGCCGACATCGTCCGCACCTCCGACACCGGTTTCACGAACGACCCGAACGCGTCCATCCAGTGGCCCTTCGCCGTCGGCGTGCCGGTGGGCGACCGCTTCGGCTACCGCAACTGCGCGGGCTGCTCGGTGAACCACGGCGGCACCGACTTCAACCCGGGCGACGGCTCGCCCATCCAGGCGATCGCCGACGGCATCGTGCGCACGGTCATCGACGGCGAGGGCTCGCTCGGCGTGCACGTGATCGTCGACCACGAGATCGACGGGCAGCTCGTCTCGAGCGTGTACGCGCACATGCAGCACGGCTCGGCGGCCGTGTCCGAGGGCGACCCGGTGAAGGTCGGTCAGATCCTCGGCCTGGTGGGCACGACCGGCATGTCGACCGGCCCGCACCTGCACTTCGAGATCCGCCTCGACGGCGTGACGAAGGTCGACTCCTACCTCTGGCTCAAGGCCAACGCCGGGCGCTGAACCGGCGGCGGGACGCGGGCGCCGCCGGGCGGACCCAGCGGCCCGCTACTCCGCGCGCAGCCAGACCGTGGTGTCGGCGGGCAGCGCCGGCTCGTGCAGCTCCTCCGAGGACAGCACCACGGAGCCGACGGGCAGCTCGACCGGAGCCTCGCCGAGGTTCGCGATCACCGTGACGGCTCCGCTGCGGAACGCCACGACGTCCTCCGGGTAGCCCTCGAGCCATTCGACGGCGCCGGAGCCCAGGTCCTCGGCGCGGCGCACCGCGAGCAGGGACCGGTACAGCTCGAGCGTCGAGCCCGCGACACCGCGCTGGCGGTCGCGCGCGAGCGGCGCCCAGTCGCCGGGCTGCGGCAGCCAGGAGTCGCCGGTGCCGCTGAAGCCGTACGCGGGTGCGTCCGCCTCCCACGGGATCGGCACCCGGCAGCCGTCACGGCCGTAGCGCTCGCCGCCCGTGCGGAACCAGGTCGGGTCCTGACGCGCCGAGTCCGGCAGGTCGATCGCCTCGGGGAGCCCGAGCTCCTCGCCCTGGTAGACGTAGGCGGAGCCGGGGAGCGCGAGCATGAGGGCGGTCGCGGCACGAGCGCGGCGCAGCCCCAGGACGGGGTCGGGGAGTCCCGGCGTGCGCGGGCCGATGCCGTAGCCCTGCGGGTTGTCGGACGTCAGTGCCAGGCGGCTCGCGTGGCGCACGACGTCGTGGTTCGACAGCACCCAGGTCGACGGGGCGCCGACGGCGGCGAAGGCCTCGACGGAGGAGTCGATGATGTCGCGGAGGGCGGGTGCGCTCCACGGGGTCTCGAGGTAGGCGAAGTTGAAGGCCTGGTGCATCTCGTCGGGGCGGACCCAGCGGGCGAGCTTGGAGAGCGGCTGCACCCACGCCTCGGCGCAGAGCACGCGGTCGTCCGGGTACTCGGCGAGCAGGGAGTGCCAGTCGCGGTAGATCTCGTGCACGCCGTCCTGCGCCCAGTAGGGGGCGGTGGCGGGCTCCTCGCCGTCGGCGGGAGCGACTCCGCCCATCGACCCGCTGTCGGCGGGCGGCGTGTAGTCGGGCAGCCCCTCGGCCTTGATCATCCCGTGCGCCACGTCGACGCGGAAGCCGTCGACGCCGCGGTCGAGCCAGAATCGGAGGACCTCCCGGAAGCGCTCGCGCACCCACTCGTTCGTCCAGTCGAAGTCGGGCTGCGAGGTGTCGAAGAGGTGCAGGTACCACTGGCCGGCCGAGCCGTCGGGCTCCATGACGCGGGTCCACGCGGGGCCGCCGAAGACCGATTCCCAGTTGTTCGGGGGCAGCTCGCCCGACTCGCCCCGGCCGTCGCGGAACAGGTAGCGCGCCCGCTCGGCGCTGCCCGCGGGAGCGGCGAGCGCCTCCTGGAACCAGCGGTGGGCGCTGGAGGAGTGGTTGGGGACGAGGTCGACGATGATGCGGATGCCCAGGGCGTGAGCGCGGGCGAGCATCGCGTCGAAGTCGGCGAGGGTGCCGAAGAGCGGATCGACGTCGCAGTAGTCGGCGACGTCGTAGCCCGCGTCCTTCTGCGGCGAGGTCATGAAGGGCGAGAGCCAGATCGCGTCGACGCCGAGCTCGGCGAGGCTCTCGAGGCGCGAGGCGATGCCGGGCAGGTCGCCGATGCCGTCGCCGTCCGCGTCCGCGAAGGAGCGCGGGTAGATCTGGTAGATGACGGCGGTGCGCCACCACTCGGCTCCCCGGCGGTGCTCGGCCTCGGAGTCGGGGCCGGGGGAGTTCTCGGGCGCGCCGGAGGTAGCGGAGTCCAGGGTCATGGGGTCGAGTTTATCGGGCGCCCCGGGGGCGCCGGGGGCACGCCCTCCGCCGTCCCGTACAGTCGACGGGTGATCGATGAGACGCCGGACGAGGCCCGAGCCCGACGCCGACGGGCGCTGCTGTGGGTGGTGCCGCTGCTGGTGCTGCTGGTCGGCGGCCTGGTCGCCGTCACCCTCGCGATCGGCGGATTCGCGCTGCGCAGCATGACCGGCGCCTCCGCCGTGCAGCTCGTCCTCGTCGCCTAGGCGGTCGCGGCCGGGCCGTCCTCGTCCTCGGGCGGGGGCGCGGAGGAAGTGCGCGCCCGCTCCTCGGACGCGTGCGCGGTCTCGGGCCCGGTCGCGCGGGCCTGCTCGTCGGCGCGGGTGACCGCCTCCGCGAGCTCGTCGGCGACGAGGTACCCGGGAGAGACGGCCTCGGCCCGGTAGGCCGCCCGGCCGACCATGTGCGCCGAGACGGGCACGGTCAGCAGCTGGAAGCCGATCACCAGCACGATGGTCCCTGCGGCGGCGAAGCCGGGGTTCCGGATGGCGACCGCGAGCATCACGCAGATCAGTCCGAGCACCTGCGGCTTCGTGCCCGCGTGCATCCGGGAGAGCAGGTCGTCGAACCGCATCAAGCCGATCGCGGCCAGCAGCGAGAGCAGGGCGCCGACCAGCAGCAGCACAGCGGTGAGCACGTCGAAGAACAGGTCCATGTCAGTCCTCCTCGCGGTTGGCCATGAACTTGGCGACGCTGATCGATCCGAAGACGGCGAACAGCGCGAGCCCGAGCGCGACGGGCAGGGTCCGCGCGTGGTGGTTGACCGCCATCTCGGCGCCGATCCCGCAGATGATCGTCGCGACGAGCACGTCGGCCGCGACGACCCGGTCGAGCACGGACGGACCGCGGAGGATCCGCACGAGCGCGAGCAGGCAGGCGGCGCCGAAGACCGGCACCAGGATCCAGATCAGCCAGTCGATCACCGGACCACCCCCGATCCGGCCTCGATCGGCCGATTCACGCGCTGCACGTCCTCGCGGGAGCCGATGGCCCGGACGATGCGCGCTTCCGTCCGGAGGACCGTCCGGCGCACCTCGTCGATCCGCTCGCCCTCGTCGTGGGTCACGCCGAGCACGTGCAGGTAGAGGACGTTCAGCTGCGGGTCCACGTCGATCACCAGGGAGCCGGGGACGAGCGAGACGGCCTCCGTCGTCCAGACGAGCATCCCCTCGGAGCGGCTGCGCAGGTGCACGGCGACGATGGCGTTGTGCACCGGGACGGGCAGGGTCAGGATCTGCCAGGACACCCGCACCGAGGCCACCGCGATGTCGGCCAGCAGGCGCAGGAGGAAGAGGAGCACGAACCACGGGTTGATGCGGTTCGAGAACTCGACCGGCGGCAGGTAGAACACCCGGGTGATCAGCAGGGCGACCAGGAAGCCGGTGACGATCGACAGCACCGAGACGTCGTCCCAGAGCAGCACCCAGATCCCGACGAGGGTCACGAACATCGCGACGCGGTTCCAGATGTCGACGCGGCGGCGGGGGCTCATCGCGGCCCCTCCTCTCCGAAGGACGAGTCGCGGTAGACGGTCGCGATGTAGGTCGCGGGGTCGGCGACCGCGCTCGCCGCTCGCTCGCTCGCGTCGTAGAGGGGACCGGCGCCGACGGTCAGCACGACGCCGACGACGACCATCCCCGCGGTGGCGAGCACCATCATGGGCGGCGAGTGGCGGGTGCGGATGCTGCCCGTGTCGTCGGGGTCCTCCTGCAGCTGGTCGATCAGGGGCGACTCGTAGCCGGGCACCTCCTCCTGCCGGCGCCAGAAGACCATGTTCCAGACGCGCGCGACGGCGTAGAGGGTCAGGAGCGAGGTGACGGCTCCGGCGGCGATGACGGCCCAGATCAGCCACGACGGCTGGTCGACGGCCGCCTCCGTGCCGGCGACGAAGAGCCCCACCTTGCCGAGGAAGCCGGTGAACGGCGGGATCCCGCCGAGGTTCATCGCGGGGATGAAGTAGAGCAGCGCCAGCAGCGGCGAGGCCTTGAGCAGCCCGCCGAGGCGCAGGATCGAGGTGGTGCCGCCGACGCGCTCGATCAGGCCGGTCGCGAGGAAGAGCGTCGTCTGCACCGTGATGTGGTGGATGACGTAAAAGATCGTCGCCGCGTAGCCGGCCGGGGTGCCCACGGCGATCCCGAAGACCATGTAGCCGATGTGCGAGACCAGCGTGAAGGACAGCATCCGCTTGATGTCGGCCTGCGCGACGGCGCCGAGGATGCCGACGATCAGCGTCAGCAGCGCCACCACCAGCAGCACCTCGCTCAGCCTCCCGCCGGGGAAGAGCAGGGTCTCGGTGCGGATCAGCGCGTACACGCCGACCTTGGTGAGGAGTCCGGCGAAGACGGCGGTGACCGGCGCCGGAGCCGTGGGGTACGAGTCCGGGAGCCAGAACGACAGGGGGAACACGGCCGCCTTGATCCCGAAGCCGAGCAGCAGCACCACGTGGAGCACCAGCTGCACGTCGGCGGGGAGCTCGGCGATGCGGATCGAGAGCTGCGCCATGTTGACCGTGCCGGTGGCGCCGTAGAGCAGGCCGATGGCCGAGAGGAAGAACACGCTCGAGACCAGGCTGACGACCACGTAGGTCGTGCCGGCGCGGATCCGCGGCGCGGTGCCGCCCAGGGTGATCAGCACGTAGCTCGCGGCCAGCAGGATCTCGAAGCCGACGTAGAGGTTGAAGAGGTCGCCCGCGACGAAGGCGTTGAGGATGCCCGCCGAGAGGATCAGGTAGGTCGGGTGGAAGATCGTGACCGGCGTCTCGCGGTTGCCGTCGACGAGGCCCTGGCCGACCGAGAACAGCAGGACGCCCAGCAGGGTGATCGAGGTGATCACGAGCATCAGCGCGGCGAGCGGATCGACGACCAGCACGATGCCCCACGGCGGCTCCCAGCCGCCCACGTAGACGGCGCTGCCGCCTCCGTCGCCGGTGAGGACCAGCACGAGCATCACCGAGGAGATCACCAGAACGCTCGAGAGCGTCACGATGTTCACGGTGATCTGCGCGCGCCGGTGGCGTCCGAGGATCAGCGCGACGGCCGCCCCCAGGAGGGGGAGGGTGACGACGAGCGGGATCAGGGCGTCCATCGGTCCTCCTTCCTGTCGTCGGTCATGGCGCTCTCCCCGTGCTTGGCGGCGGTGCCCTCGTCGCTGGACTCGAGCAGGACGTCGAGCGCCCGGTCGTCGGCGGTGGTCTGGGCCGAGATGCCCGCCGCGTCCTCGCGGACGGAGGCGTCGGTCTCGTCGTCCTCCACCTGGTCGGCGTTGGCGAGGCGCCAGCGCCGGTAGATCATCGCGAGGAGGAAGGCGGACACCCCGAAGGTGATCACGATCGCGGTGAGGATCAGCGCCTGCGGCAGCGGGTCGGCCATCTCGGCGGCGATCTGCTCGTAGGAGCGCCCGTCGTCGGTGACGAACGGCGCGATGCCCGAGCGGCCGGCCATCAGCAGGATGAGGATGTTGGTCGCGTTCCCGACGAGCAGGAACCCGATCAGGATGCGGGTGAGGCTGCGCTCGAGCATCTGGTAGACGCCCGCCGCGTACATCACCGCCATCACGACGACGAGGACGAGGGTGATGCTCATGCGCCGTCCCCCCTGCCCGGTCCGCCGACGACCGTGGAGCCGGTGGGGAGCGAGGTCTCGAGCCCGTCGACCGTGCCCTGGCCGGGGCCGGGGGTGCTGTCCGTCGAGTGCGTGACGCCGTCGCCCGAGGGGGAGCCCTGCTCGGCCTCCTCGCCGTGGCGGTCGACCTCGCCGCCGAGGCTGCGGAGGATGTCGAGGGCGAGGCCGATCACGATCAGGTACACCCCGATGTCGAAGAGGGTGGACGTGCCCAGGTGGAGCTCGCCCAGCACCGGCACCTCGAGGTCGAGCCAGCTCGATTCGAGGACCTCGAGGCCGAAGGCGAGGGAGGAGACGGCCGTGCCGACGGCGAAGAAGAGGCCGAGTCCGAGGACCTTGCCCGCGTCGATCGGCGCGGCCTCGCCGAGCTCGAAGCGGCCGCCGGCGAGGTAGCGCGCGACGAGGGCGAGACCGGCGAGCAGGCCGCCCGCGAAGCCTCCGCCCGGGGTGTTGTGTCCGGTGAAGAGCAGGTAGACCGACACGATCATCGCGGGGTGGAAGAGCAGGCGCACCAGCACCTCGAGCACGATCGAGCGGTTCTCCGGCCGGAGCGTGCGCCCGGCGACGAGCCAGGAGCCCCGGTCGCCGTCGCGCTCGGCGTCGGCGGAGGAGGTGGTCAGGTCCATCGCGCGCTCGCGGCGGTCGTCGGCGCTCTGCGACTCGAGGCGGGGAGCGCCTCCGGCCCGGCTGGAGAGGAAGATCAGGCTCGCGACGCCGGTGGCGACCACGACGAGGACCGAGATCTCGCCCATCGTGTCCCAGGCGCGGATGTCGACGAGCAGGACGTTGACGATGTTGCGGCCCTTGCCCTCCTCGTAGGCGAGGCGGGGCAGCTCGGCCGAGATCGGCGTCGCGGTCCGGGCGCCGAGGGCGATGGTGGCGGCGAGGGCCATGACCGCTCCGACCGCGATGCCGATGACGGCGCGCAGGCGCTTGCGCATCGGCTGGTGCTTCGCGGCGATGCGGGTCGGGAGGCGGCGCAGCACCAGGACGAAGACCACGAGGGTCACCGTCTCGATCAGCGCCTGGGTGAGGGCGAGGTCCGGTGCACCCTGGAGGGCGAAGAGGGCCACCATCCCGTAGCCGGTGGCGCCGGCCAGCAGCACGGCGGCGACGCGGTTGCGGGCGATCGCGCACAGCACCGCCGCGAGGATCATCACGGCCGCGACCGCGAGCTGGCCCGGGCTGTCCCAGAAGACGAGATCGCCCGGCCAGGTGCGGTTGAGGGCGGCCGCACCGCCGACGCCGAGGACGAAGACCGCGAAGATCACCGTCAGGTAGCGGGGGAGCGAGCCGCGCTGGACGGACTCGGTGACCGTGCTGGCGACTCGGTCGAGCCAGCGGACGGTGGCCCAGTAGCCCTCGGCCGAGTCGATCCGGTTGGGCAGCATCGACTGGGCGCGCGCGACGGCGACGCGCTTGGCGAAGAGCAGGAGTCCGACGGCGATCACGAGGGCGCTGAGTGCCAGCGCGGGCTCGAAGCCGTGCCAGAGCGCGAGGTGGTAGCCGCCGTGGTCGGAGGCCTCCGCGGCGGCGGCGAGCTCCGGGTCGGCGTCCGGGGCGGCGTAGGGGAGGGTGTCCGCGTAGACGGCGACGAGCGGGTCGAGCACGGAGGCGGCGATCCCGCCGATCATGCTGGCGGCGGCCAGCAGCACCGGGGCGGCGGTGAAGGTCCACGGCTCGGCGTGCAGGTGCGTGTCCTCGAGCCCCTTCTTCCGGGCGAAGGCGCCCCAGAAGAAGCGCGCGGAGTAGGCCACGGTGAGGATCGAGCCGAGGACGAGGCCGACCAGCGCGACCCAGGCCCAGAACGAGCCCTGCTCGATCGCCGAGATCAGGCTCGTGAACACGGCCTCCTTGGCGACGAAGCCCAGCAGCGGCGGGATGCCCGCCATCGACAGCACGCCGACGAGGGCGGCGCCCGCGAGCACCGGCGCCTGCCGTCCCAGGCCGCTGAGCTTGCGGAGGTCGCGCGTGCCGGCGCGGTGGTCGACGATGCCGACGGTGAGGAAGAGCAGCGCCTTGAAGAGGGCGTGGGCGACGAGCAGGGTCAGTCCGGCCAGCGCGGCGTCGCGCGAGCCGAAGCCGACGGCGACGGTCAGGAAGCCGAGCTGGCTGACGGTGCCGTAGGCCAGCACGAGCTTGAGGTCGTACTGCCGGAGCGAGCGCCAGCCGCCGACGAGCATGGTCCAGACTCCGACGCTCACCACCACGGGCAGCCAGACGGAGTCGTCGGCGAAGCCCGGCGCGAGGCGCGCGACGAGGTAGATGCCCGCCTTCACCATCGCGGCGGCGTGCAGGTAGGCGCTGACCGGCGTGGGAGCGGCCATCGCGGCCGGCAGCCAGAAGTGGAACGGCACCAGGGCGGACTTCGAGAACGCGCCGAGCAGCACCAGCACCAGCGCCGTCGACACGATCGGGCCGGAGGGGGCGGCGGCGACGATCCCGGAGAGGCTGGTGGTACCGGCCTGCACGATCAGGACGATGATCCCGACCAGCATCGCCAGCCCGCCGAGAGTCGTGACCAGGAGCGCCTGGAGCCCGGCACCCCGGCTCTCCTTGCGCCCGCTGTAGTGGCCGATGAGGAGGTAGGAGAGGACGCTCGTCGCCTCCCAGAAGACGAAGAGGATGATCACGTCGTCGGCCGTGACCAGCCCGTACATCACTCCGGCGAACGCGGACAGGAGCGCTGCGAACCGGCCCAGCGAGGGCTCGTCGCGGCTGAAGTACGTCGCGCAGTAGGCGAGGACCAGGGCGCCGACTCCGCTGACCACGAGGGCGAGGACGATCGAGAGCGCGTCCAGGCGGAAGGAGAGGGCGATGTCGAGCGCGGGGATCCACGGCACGGACTCGCGGATCTCGCCGCCGTCGAGGATCGTCGGCAGGGCGGTCGCGGTGGCGACGAAGCTCGCGGCCGGGATCAGCGCCAGCGCGTAGAACGTCTTCGGCCCGAACCGGTCCACCAGCCAGGGGGTCACCACGGCGATCGCGAACGAGATCACGAGGATGAGGAGCATCACATGTTCCTCCCAAGGTGTACCCAGCGCATAAGTCGGTCAAGAATATCGGAGCGCCCTCCCGCGGAACCTGAGTGTGCGAAGGCTTGACGGCCCCGTCGTGATCCGCCAGGGCCCTACCGTGGGGAGCATGGCCCGCTCGCTCCTCCCCGACCAGCTCTGCCGACTCCGCGTCCACGACCTCGCGACGGGGGAGTCGACGACCGTCTTCGAGTCCGACTCCGTCCTCGTGGAGGCGCCGAACTGGACTCCGGACGGCTCCGCCCTGATCGTGAACGGCGACGGCGGCCTCTTCCGGCTGCCGCTCGAGGGGGCGGCCGTGCTCGAGCCGATCCCGCTCGACGGGGTGCCGGCCGAGCTCAACAACGACCACGTGCTCGCCCCGTCCGGCGGGCTCGCCTACGTCTCGGCGCGCGACGGGCACCTCTACGCGGTCGAGCTCGACGGCTCCGCCCCCGCCCGCCGCCTGACCGCCGAGCGCGAGGGCGCGCGCTTCAAGCACTACCTGCACGGCGTCTCGCCCGACGGCGCGACCCTCGCGCTGATCGGCGGCGGCGACGCCTCCGGGCGGTGGCGGACCGACGTCTACACGATGCCGGCCGGGGGAGGCCCGCTCACCGCCCTGACCGACGACGAGGCGGCCGACGACGGCGTCGACGTCTCGGCCGACGGCCGCACCCTCGTCTTCAACTCCGAGCGGGCCGGAGGAGGCGCGCAGCTGTTCCGCATCGGCCTCGACGGCTCCGCGCTCTCCCGCCTGGTCGAGTCGGACACGGTCGACTGGTTCCCGCACGAGTCGCCCGACGGCGCGCACCTGCTCTACCTCGCCTATCCGGAGGGGACGGCCGGGCACCCCGAGAACGTCGACGTCGAGCTGCGGCTGCTCGACCTCCCCGGGCGCGCGACGCTCGAGCCCGGCCGCGTGCTGGAGCGCCTCCACGGCGGGCAGGGGACGATCAACGTCTCCGGCTGGGCGCCGGACTCGACGCGCTTCGCCTACGCCGACTACCCGCGGCGCTGAGAGCCTGAGTCCTTGCCGCGCATGCGCGGGAGGGGGATCGATCACGGCGGGGAGCGGGTCTTGAATCGGGGGATGAGCATCGACAGCGCAGCATCCTCCTCCGTCACCCGCTCGCCGCTCGGCGACTCCGGCATCGACGTCTTCCCGCTCTCGCTCGGCGGCAACGTCTTCGGCTGGACCGCGGGGCGGCAGACCTCCTTCGACGTCCTCGACGGCTACACGGCCGCGGGCGGCGACTTCATCGACACCGCCGACGCGTACTCCGCCTGGGTCCCGGGCAACACGGGCGGCGAGTCCGAGACGATCATCGGCGAGTGGCTCGCGCAGCGCTCGGGGGACCGGGACGACGTGGTGATCGCGACGAAGGCGGGCCGCCACCCGCAGTTCACCGGCCTCGCGCCCGACACCGTGCGCGCGGCCGCCCGCGCCTCCCTCGAGCGGCTCGCGACCGACCGGATCGACCTCTACTACGCCCACTTCGACGACGAGGCCGTGCCGATGGCCGACATCGCCGCCGTGTTCTCCGAGCTCGTGGACCAGGGCCTGGTTCGCGCGATCGGAGTGTCGAACTTCAGCGCCGAGCGCGTCGCGGAGTGGCTGCGCATCGCGGGCGAGGAGGGCCTGCACGCGCCCGTCGCGCTGCAGCCGCACTACAACCTCGTGGAGCGCGGGATCGAGGCCGACCTGCTGCCCCTCGCCCGCGAGGCGGGGCTGGCCGTCGTCCCCTACTCCGCCCTGGCGTCAGGATTCCTGACCGGCAAGTACCGTGACGGATCGACGCCCGAGGGTCCGCGCGCCGACGGCGCCTCCCGCTACCTCGACGGCCGCGGCCGCCGGGTGCTGGCGGCGCTCGACGCGGCGGCGGAGGCGCACGGCGCCGAGGTGGCGACGGTGGCCCTCGCGTGGCTCCGCTCGCAGCCCGGAGTGGTCGCGCCGATCGCCAGCGCCCGCGTGATGGAGCAGTTGCCGGCGCTGATCGCCTCGGCCTCCCTCGAGCTGAGCGCCGAGGAGCTCGCCGCGCTCGACGAGGCGAGCCGGGCGTAGCCGCAGACGGGCGGCCGCGGGGGCGCGTCCCCCGCGGTCGTCGACGCTCCGCGGAGGTGCTATCGTCTAACGGTGCCAAATCGCGGGCACGCCCCGAGAGGGGCTGTCAGACCCGCAGGTGCGCCCCCTTAGCTCATTGGTAGAGCACTTCCTTGGTAAGGAAGAGGTAGTGGGTCCGATTCCCACAGGGGGCTCCGTTCCCCGCAGGCCAGACCTGCGAAGAACGCGCGGCGGGGTAGCTCAGGTGGTTAGAGCACACGGCTCATAATCGTGGTGTCGCGGGTTCAAGTCCCGCTCCCGCTACAGCGAGAAGGCCCCGGTTCGCGCGTCGAGCCGGGGCCTTCGGCGTTCCCGGGCGAGGTCCTGCCCGCGGGAGACGTCTCAGACCGCGCAGCCCGCGAAGAGCACGTCGTCCGAGGAGACCAGGTCCTCCAGGGTCAGCAGGCGGTCGAGGTCGTGGCCGGCGGCCAGGGCGTTGGCGCGCTCCGGTGCGGTCTGGGGGGCGAGGCGCCCCTCCATCACCCCGCCGAGGGCGCGGACGGCGCACGCGGCGACCACTCCCTCCGGGGTTCCGCCGATGCCGAGGACGAGGTCGACGCGGCCCGCGGGATCGGCCGCCTCGATCGCGACCGACACGTCGCCCTCGCCGCGCAGCTCGAGCGCGACCCCGACCGCGCGCAGGGCCGCGATCAGCCCGGAGTGACGCGGCTTGTCGAGCACGACGACGACCAGCTCCGCGACGGGCTTCCCGAGCGCCGCCGCCAGCCGTGCGGCGTTCTCGGCGGGAGGGAGGTCGAGCGAGACGGCGCCCCGGCCCGCTGCAGAGCAGACCAGCTTGTCCATGTAGAACACGTCGCGCGGGTCGAACAGCGTGCCGCGCGGGGCGAGCGCGATCACGCTCACCGAGCCGGGGAGCCCCTCCGCCGTGAGCCGGGTGCCGTCGAGCGGATCGACCGCCACGTCGCAGGAGGGAGCGGAGGCGCGGCCGAGGCGCTCGCCGTTCGCGAGCATCGGGGCCTCGTCCTTCTCGCCCTCGCCGATCACGACGACGCCGTCGAACGGAGCGTCGGCCAGCACGGCGCGCATCGCCGCGACCGACGCCTCGTCCGCCGCGATCTTGTCGCCGCGCCCGTACCAGCCGCGCGCCGCCTCGGCCGCCGCGCGCACGGCGGCGGCCACCGCCTCCTGCAGCTCGGCCGGGTAGGCGGGCGACGCGATCAGCCGCAGGCCGCTCATGCGCGCGCGGGCTGAGCGGTCGCGGTGCGGACCAGCCGCTCCAGGGTGCGCAGGCCGTCGGAGGAGAGCACCGACTCCAGGTGCCCCTGCACCGACGCGACGTGCTCGCCGCGCAGGGCGTTGACCACTCCCGTCTCCGGATCGACCGACACCTCGAGCCCCAGCCGGGGCGTGCGCGCGACGCCGGGGGCGACGGAGGAGAAGGTGTTGTAGAAGCCGATCGCGGCGTCCTCGCCGAACACGTCCACCGCCAGGCGCACGCCCTGGCGGGGCGCGGGCAGCGGCTCGACCGGGAGGCCCGCCAGCAGCGACAGCATCTGGTGGCTGAGGCAGACGGCGAGCATCGGCCGCTCCGCCTCGAGGCGCGTGGTCATCAGCGAGCGCAGGTGCGCGATCCGCGGGTCGGAGTCGTCGCGGGGGTCGCCCGGGCCGGGGCCGAAGACGACGAGGTCGTCGCTCAGCACGTCGGCGACCTCCGACCAGCGCTCGACCCGGGCGTCCATCCCGAGGTGGCGCAGCTGGTGGGCGAGCATCGTCGTGAACTGGTCCTCGTTGTCGACGATCAGCGCGGTGTGCCCGGCGAGGCCGGCGATGTGCTCGGGCGCCTGGGGCCGGAGCCAGAACGAGGCGAGCCGCTCGTTGCGCGCCTCGAGCGCCTCCTGCACGCCCGGCTGCGCGTTCAGGTCGATGGCCGGCGGCACCTCGCGGTGCGGCAGCAGGCCCAGGGCGGAGAGGACGCCCGACGCCTTCGCCCGCGTCTCGGCGACCTCGCCCTCGGGGGTGGAGTGGCGCACGAGCGTCGCGCCGGCCGGCACGGTGAGGCGGCCGTCCGCGCGGAGGTAGGCGGTGCGGATGAGGATGGGGGCGTCGACCGTGTAGCCGTGCTCCTCCGGCTCGAAGAGGGCGAGCACGCCGGAGTAGTAGCCGCGCGGCTCCTTCTCGTACTCGGCGATCACGGCGCACGCGTTCTCCATCGGCGAGCCGGTGACCGTGGGCGCGAACATCGTCAGCCGCAGGACCTCGCGCACGTCGAGTCCGGTGCGGCCCTCGAGCAGGTACTCGGTGTGGCTGAGCCGCGACATCTGCTTGAGGAACGGCCCGAGGATGCGGCCGCCGTCCGGGCAGACCGCGCTCATCATCTTCATCTCCTCGTCCACGACCATGAAGAGCTCCTCGCTCTCCTTGACGTCGGCGAGGAACGCGAGCACCTCCTCCCCGGTGGGTCCGGCCGCGGGGTGGCGGAAGGTGCCGCTGATCGGGTTCATCATGGCGACGCCGTCGCGCACCGAGACGTGGCGCTCGGGGGTCGCGCCGACGGCGGTGACCGTCTGCGCGCCGTCGACGCCGGGGGTGTGGATCGCGAAGGTCCAGTACGCGCCGGACTCGTCGGTGAGCAGGCGGCGGAACCAGGCCAGGACCGCCTCGACGGGCGGCGCGTCGGTCTGCGCGACGAAGGCGCGGTTGATGACGAAGTTGGCGCCCTCGCCGCGGCCGATCTCGTCCTCGATCACCCGGCGGACGATGTCGGCGTACTCGTCGTCCGGCACGTCGAAGCCGCGCTCCTCGACCGGGATCTCCCGCTCGGGCAGGAGCCGCAGCACCTCCGCCAGGGGGACGCTCTCGCGCTCGCGCACCACGAGGTTGCGCAGCGGGGCTCCGTCGTCCTTCGCCGCGAAGCCGCGCTCGCGCACCTGCCGGTAGGGCACGAGGGTCAGCACGTCGTCGCCGTCGAGCGGGATGTCGGCCAGGCCCTCGACGTCGAGCACGTCGCCCGTGAACACGTCGACGGCGTCGCGGCCCTGGCGGAGGACCACCGCGAACGGCAGCGTCCCGTCGGAGGCGAGGATGCGGGAGAGGAGCGAGGTCATCGTGGTCCTTGAATCGGGTCGTGCCCCACCCGGGCCCTGACATGCAGAACGACCGCCCGGAGGAGGCGGTCGCGTGCGAGGGGTCTGCGCGTCGGTCCGCCTAGGAGGCGGGCCACCAGGGGCTTCGGATCGACGTGCGCACGCGGCGAGTCTAGGGGAGAGCCGGGCGGCGGCCAAGCGGTGTCAGGCGGCCGGCCGCTCGGTCGGCTCGCCCCGCAGGGTCCGGAGCAGGAGGGTCGCGCCGGCCGTGGCGGCGGGGGTGGCGACGACCGCGCCCCCGGGGACGAGGAACGCCAGGTAGACGGCGATGCCGAAGCCGAGCGAGACCGCGCGGTGCTCGCCGAGGAGGCGGCGGCGGTCGCGGAGGGAGAGCCCCCGGGCGTCGCCCGCGAACCCGGTCAGCTCGAGCGCGAGGGCCCTCCCGCCGACCAGGGCGCCCGCGACGAGGCCGACGATCGAGCCGACCAGCGGCACCAGGCCCAGCAGCACCAGGACCACGCCGATCCCGAGGGAGGTGGCGACCAGCACGGCGGAGTCGCGGAGGCCGCGGCCGACCCCCTGCCAGAAGGTGCTCTCGCGCTCGTCGGGCACGCCGCCGAGGTCGTCCTCGACCCGCCGCCAGATCCGCTCGTAGAAGGGGTCGCCGACCAGCAGGGTCACCGCGGCGAAGAGGACCACGCCGAGGGCGAGCGCGGCGCCGACCACCGCGATCGAGAGCACCAGGCGGACGGTGGCGGCCGTGCCCTCGTCCCAGCCGCCTGCGAACGGGGTGAGCGCGGTCACCGCGTCCTGCACCCGCGTGAGCACCAGGACCAGCACGCCGACGAAGACCAGACCGACGATCAGGGGCGGGATCGCGCCGAGGAGCATCGCCCGCGGCGAGCGGACCCAGGTGCGGAAGCCGCGGAGGAAGAGCCGGGCACCGAGGCCGAGATCGCGGAGGACGCTCATCCCCCGATCCTCGCAGGTGGGTCCGGCCCGGCGGTCCGGTAGAACACCCGACCGTGCGGGGTGCGGAGCCTCAGACCCGCTCGAACGGAGCGAGCAGCCCCGCCATTGCCTTCGTCCGCGGCGCGGCGTACTCGTCGCGCCGCGAGGTGCTGACGCCCATCGCGACGAGCCCCTCCACCAGGCGCACCGCCGAGGCGACGCCGTCGATCACGGGCACGCCCAGCTCCCGTGAGAGGTCGCGGCACAGGTCGGCCATGCCCGCGCAGCCCAGCACGATCGAGTCGGACCCGTCGACGGCCAGCGCTTCGGCGCACTCCGCCAGGATCGCGCGGCGGGCGTCGGAGCGGGGGTCGTCGAGTTCGAGCACGGGGATGTCGCAGGCGCGCACCTGACGGCAGGCGTCGCCGAACCCGGCGCGGCGGGCGATGTCCCAGGCGCGGCCGCTCGTGCGCGAGAGCGTGGTGACCACGCTGAAGCCCCGGCCGACGAGCGCGGCCATGTGCATGGCGGCCTCGGCGATCCCCACGACCGGGCCGCTCGCGATCTCGCGCGCGGCGTCGACGCCCGGGTCGCCGAAGCACGCGATGACCGCGCCGTCGCAGCCGGCCGCCTCCGCCCGGGCGATCTCGTGCAGGACGCCGGGCACGGCGAGCGCCTCGTCGTAGTGGCTCTCGATCGACGCCGGACCCATCGGCGGAGTGACGGCCGTGATCTCGGTGCCGAGCGAGGCGACGGAGCGGGCGGCCCGGCCGATCGCCGCGGTCATCGCAGTGCTGGTGTTCGGGTTGACGACGGTGATGCGCATGGTGGTTCCTCGCTTCGGGTGCCGGGAGGGGGAGGGGCCCGCCCGGCCGCCGGTCCGCGGGATGCGGAGCGGCCGGAGCGGATCCCTCCTCCGTGCCGGCCGGATCAGACGGTCGAGCCGTCGCTGACGTGCTCGAGGTCGTCGTCGAGGCGCCCGATCCGCGGCGCGCGCCGCTCGAGCACGGCCATCGCGACGAACCCGAGCCCGCAGCCGAGGAACCAGCTGTAGTCGCCGAGCCAGGTGAACTCCGCGCCTCCCGCCTCCGCGATCCAGCGCGGCACGAGCACCGAGGCGACGGAGGGGACTCCGCCGATCACGGTCGCCCAGACGGCGTTGGGGTTGAAGCCGCGCGAGAACCAGTAGCGGCCCTTCTCGCTCATCGTGTAGAGGTCGTCCACCCAGACGCGCTGGCGGCTGATCAGGTAGTAGCCCGCGATGAGGACGCCGAACAGCGGTCCGATCAGCGCGCCGAGGATGCCGAGCGTGTAGTGGATGGCGGTGTCGTTCGAGTACCAGTTCCACGGGGTGAGCAGCACCGAGCCGACGGCGGCGATCATGCCGCCCATCCGCCAGCTGATCTTCTTCGGGTTGACGTTGGAGAAGTCGAACGCGGGGGAGATGAAGTTGGCGACGATGTTGATGCCGATCGTCGCGATGACGAACGTGAGCCCGCCCAAGAGCACGGCGAACCAGGTGTCGATCCGCTCGACGGTCTCGATCGGGTCGGTGATCAGCTCGCCGAAGACCGGGACGGTCGCCGACGCGGTGATCACGGTGAGGAGGGAGAAGAAGAGGAAGTTGATCGGGAGGCCGAGCAGGTTGCCGCGCTTCACGGCGCCGTAGCTGCGGGCGTACCGGGAGAAGTCGCCGAAGTTGAGCATCGGGCCCGAGAAGTAGGAGACGACCAGGGCGACGGCCGAGATCATCACCGGCACCGCGGCGGCGAGGTCGAGCGGCTCGCCGGAGCCGAGGGTGAGCGAGATGTTCTCCCAGCCCGCCTGCGACACCAGGTAGACGGCCAGCACGAGCATCACCACGTAGACCGCCGGTCCCGCCCAGTCGATGAAGCGGCGGATCGACTCCATGCCCCGCCAGAACAGCGCGGCCTGCGCGACCCAGAGGATCGCGTAGGAGAGGTAGCCCAGAGCCGAGAGGCCGAGGAACGACGCCTCGGGCGTGTTCAGGGCGGCCATGCCCGGGAAGAACTTGAGGAAGACGATGTTCAGCGACTGCGCCGCCAGGTAGGTCTGCACGCCGTACCAGGCGATCGCGATCAGTCCGCGGATGATCGCCGGGATGTTCGCGCCGCGGATGCCGAAGATCGCCCGGTTGATGACGGGGTAGGGCACGCCGGTGACCTGGCTGGGCTTGGCGACGAGGTTGCAGAAGACCTGCACGATCACGATGCCCACCACCAGGGCGACGAGCACCTGCCAGCCGGCCAGGCCCAGCGCGAAGAGCGAGCCCGCGGTCACGTACCCGCCGACGCTGTGCACGTCCGACATCCAGAACGCGAAGATGTTGTAGCTCGACCAGCGCTGCTTCCGGAGCGGGGCGAGGTCCTCGTTGGAGAGGCGGTCGTCGTAGCCGGCGCTCGCCGCGGCGGCGGGATCCGGATCGACGGGAGGAGCGGTGACTCGGGGTGCGGTGACTCGGTCGGACATGGGTGGATCCACCTCTCGGGCGGTCGTGCGCAGAGCGGCACGGAGCGGATGTGTCAGGGTGGTCGGGACGTCCGGCCGAGGAGGCGGGGCGTCGCGGAGAGCGTTCCGAGTGAAGTGATCACTTCACGCGGGCCACGCTACGAGTCGGGAGGCCGCCGCTCGTTTCGGCTCCGTTACGGCTGTGTGACGATCCGCGAGAGGGGACGGGCCATGCCCTCCGACGACACCGCGCCCGACGAGGCGGCCGCCCGGGCGATCGCGGACGGGGCCGGACTCGGCGCCCGGCTGCGGGAGCTGCGGCTCTCGGCGGGCCTGTCGCTGAAGGCACTCGCCGGGCGACTCGGCATCTCCGTGAGCGCCGTCTCGCAGATCGAGCGCGGAGCCATGCAGCCCTCGGTCGGCCGGCTGATCGCCCTCGTGGACGCGCTGGGGGTCCCGCTGTCCGCCGTGTTCGACCAGGGCGCGTCGGCGCCGGTCGAGACCGCGGTCGTCCGGGCGCGCGAGTCGGCGCCCGTGGCGCTCGAGGGCGGAGTGCTGTTCCGCCGTCTGGCGCCGCGTCCGCTGGACGCCGTCGACTTCTTCGAGTCGACCTACCCGCCGGGCTCGACCTCGACGGCGCACCGGCAGCTGCTCCGCCACGACGGGTTCGAGATGGGGACGGTGACGCTCGGAGAGCTGACGGTCGAGTTCGAGGACGAGTCGGTCGTCCTCGGGCCGGGCGACGCCATTACGTTCCCGTGCGAGCGGCCGCACCGCATGGTCAACACGGGCTCGACCACGGCGATCGCGACCTGGCTGATCGTCCACCGCTGACACTGCGCCGGTGCTTCGTGCCGGACCCCTGGCGGCACCACCTGCGTATGGGACCCTGGTCCTCGCTCCTCCACAACGGGCGGACGACCGTCTCCTGTCCACACCCCGGTCGGGATCGGGGCGCGGCGGGCCCTCGGTGTCGGTACCGCCTGGTGGGCTGGTCTCCTCGACCGAGGGGTGCGGAACGTGGAGGAGCGGATGGACGGCAGGAACGACGAGGGGTGCCCGCGCTGGTGCGCGGGCGAGCACGACGAGCTGGTCGCGGCGGGGGAGCGGCTGCACCGCTCCGCGGCGAGCTCGCTCCCGGTGGTGCTCTGGGCGGGCCGAGACGGGGCCGCGGGCGCGACGGTGCACGTCTCCCTGTGCCGCCCGGGGGAGTCGGGGGAGGACAGGCTCCGCCTGGAGGCCGACGGGCTCGGCGAGGTCGACCTCGATCTCAGCTCGGGGTCGCGGCTGGCCGGCGCGGTGCTCCGGCTACTCGGCGCCTCGTGAGGTGCGCGGCGGATCGGGCGGCAGGAGGTCCGTCAGCTCGATCTCGAGCGCCTCGCAGAGCGCGAGGAGGGTGTGCAGCGTGGGGTTCGCGGGCGAGCCGGGCTTCGACTCGCCCTTCTCGAACTTCTGGTAGGTGTAGCCCGCGAGCCCGGCCGCGTGGGCGATCCGCTCCTGGCTGGCGCCCTTGGCGATGCGGGCCCGGTGCATGTTGGTGCCGAGCTCGCGGGCGTAGGTCGCCCAGTCGCGCTCGGGAGTGGGTGTCGACATGCCCGCCAGCTTCGGAGAAGTTCGGCCGCGGGTCAGCCATACACGGATGGGAAATTCTCGGTGGTCATACCCGGGTGACCACCGGCGGCGCCTCCGGAGCCCCGAGGGCCCCGCGACGGCAGCGCCTAGTATGGCCGGGTGCCAGTGAACCCCGAACTCGTCGGGCGCGTCTTCGCGCCCACGGAGCCCTATCAGGTGGGGCGCGAGAAGGTGCGCGAGTTCGCCCGCGCCGTCTCCGCGACCTCCCCCCTGCACCACGACGTCGAGGCCGCCCGCGCCGCCGGGCACCCCGACCTCGTCGCTCCGCCCACCTTCGCCGTCGTCGTGCAGGAGTTCACGCTCCAGCAGCTGCTCGCCGAGCCCGACGGCGGGATCGACTTCAGCCGCGTCGTGCACGGAGACCAGCGCTTCGTGCTGTCCCGTCCGGTCGTCGCCGGCGACGAGCTGACCGCGACCCTCTCGGTCGCCGCCATCAAGAAGCTCGGCGCCCACTCGATGGTCACCACCGAGTCCCGCATGGTCGACGCGAGCGGCGAGCACGTCGTCACCGCGATCTCGACCCTCGTGGTCAGGGGAGACGAATGAGCACCGCACTGCCCGCTCTCGCCGAGCTGAGCGTCGGCCAGGTCGTCGCCGAGAGCCGCTTCCCGATCGACCGCGGCACCCTGGTGCGTTACGCGGGCGCCTCGGGCGACTTCAACCCCATCCACTACCGCGACGACGTCGCCGCCGAGGTCGGCCTGCCCGGCGTGCTCGCGCACGGCATGCTCACGATGGGCACCGCGGTGCAGGTCGTCGTCGACTGGGTCGGCGACCCCGGACGCGTGGTCGACTACCAGGTGCGCTTCACCCGCCCCGTCGTGGTGGACCCGCGCGACGGCGCCGCCATCGACGTGGTCGCCAGGATCGGTGCTGTGAACGCCGAGGAGGGCTGGGTCCGCGTCGACCTCGCCGTCTCGGTCGAGGGCCAGTCCGTCCTCGGCAAGGCCCAGGCACGGGTCCGACTCGCGTGACCTCCGCGCCGCTGCTCTCCGCCCTGACCACCCTCCGCGTCGGCGGACCCGCCGAGCGCCTCGTCGAGCCCGCCACCGAGGCGGAGCTGGTCGAGACGCTCGTCGGCCTGTGGTCGGACGACGAGCCGTGGCTGCTGCTCGGCGGCGGCTCCAACCTCCTCGTGGGCGACGACGGGGTCGAGGGCACGGTCGTGCGCGTGCGCACCACCGGCGTCGAGCGGCTCCCCTCCGACGAGCCGGGGCTCGTGCTCCTGCGGGTCCAGGCGGGCGAGTCGTGGGACGGCCTCGTCGCGACGACCGTGGAGCGCGGCTGGGCGGGCCTCGAGGCTCTCAGCGGCATCCCCGGCACGGTCGGTGCGTCGCCGGTGCAGAACATCGGCGCCTACGGCCAGGAGCTCTCGGACACGCTGGTCGCGGTCGACTTCCTCGACGAGGGCGCCCGCGAGCCCGTCCGGCTGACGGCGGAGGAGCTGCAGTTCGCCTACCGCACCTCCGTGATCAAGCAGGGCCGCCGGGGCGCGGTGCTGGCCGTCGAGTTCGCGCTCGAGGAGGTCGGCGCCGAGGGCGACGGCACTCCCGTCGCCTACGGTCAGCTGGCGTCGGCGCTCGGAGTCGCGCTCGGCGACCGCGTGCCGCTCGCGCGGGTGCGCGAGACCGTGCTGGCGCTGCGTGCGGGCAAGGGCATGGTCCTCGATCCGGAGGACCCGGACACCGCGAGCGCCGGCTCCTTCTTCACCAACCCCCTCGTCACGAGCGCGTTCGCCGACTCCCTGCCGCCCGAGGCGCCGCGCTGGCCGGTCGAGCCGACGGCGGAGGCGCCCGTCATCACCCCGCTCGCCGCGGTCGAGGCCGGAGCGCCCGTCGGGCTGCCCGTGCCTCCCCGCGCCGACGGCCTGGTGAAGCTCAGCGCCGCGTGGCTGATCGAGCACGCCGGCGTCTCGCGCGGTTTCGCCCTGCCCGGCTCGCGGGCCGCCGTGTCGAGCAAGCACACCCTCGCCCTGACCAACCGCGGAGGAGCGACGGCCGAGCAGGTCGCCGAGCTCGCCCGGTACGTCCAGGGCCGCGTCCTGGCGGAGTTCGGCGTGCTGCTGCACCCCGAGCCCGTCGTGGTCGGCACCGCGGTCTGAGTCCGCGCGGTCTGCGCGCGCAGGCCCCGCGCTCCCGGGGACGCGCGCCTTCCGGCCGCGGCCTCCTCCGGCTCAGCTGTCGCGGCGGATCCAGCGGAAGCCGAAGCGGCAGGCGACGAGCCCCACGACGAGCCAGATACCGAGCACCAGCGCGACGCCGCCGAGGTCCCACGACCCGTTCACCTCCGCCTCCTCGAACCCGCTCGGCAGGAACACGGCGCGCATGCCCTGCGCGATCCACTTGAGCGGGAAGACGCTCGCCGTGTTCTGCAGCCAGTCCGGCAGCGTCGTGAACGACAGGTACGACCCCGAGATGAACTGCAGCACGAGCAGCGGCGGCACGATCACGGCGGTCGCGCTCTTGCCCGAGCGGGGCAGCGCGGAGACGGCGATGCCGAGGATGGCCGACGTCGCGACTCCTGCCAGGTAGACCCAGGCGAAGGTCGCCCAGCGCCCGCTGTCGGTGGGCAGCTCGACCGAGAACACCGTCGCCGCGACGAGGAGCAGCAGGGCCGTCTGCGCGAGGCTCGTCACGAGCACCTGGCCGAACTTGCCGATGAAGTAGCTGAAGACCGGCAGCGGTGCCCCCGCGAGGCGCTTGAGCGTGCCGTCGCCGCGCTCGACCGCGATGTCGACGCCCAGGTTCTGGACGCCCGAGAGCAGGATCCCGGCCGCGGCGAGGCCCGGCACGTAGTACTCGGCCATCGGGATGCCCGGGTCCTGCGGGTTCGCCTGCATCACCGCGGTGTCGCCGAACGCGACCGAGAAGATCGTCAGGAGCAGCACCGGGAAGAGGAAGGTGAAGAACACCTGGTCCGGAGCGCGGAAGTACGAGCGGATCTCGTAGCGGGCGCGGGCGAGTCCGAGGCGGACGGTGCGTCCCGGGCCGGTGGAGAGGGTGCGGGGGCGGGTGGCGACGGCGGTCACGCGGGCTCTCCGATCAGGTCGACCGCGTCGCGGTCCTCGCGGATGAGGTCGAGGTAGATGTCCTCGAGGCTGGGGCGGACGACCTCGAGCGCCGTCGGCTCCCCGATCCGGGCGTGCAGCTCGGCGACGGTCCGGGCGGGCTCGGTGGTGCGCAGCCGGTGCAGCACGCCGTCCTCGCGCCACTGCACGATCGGGACGCGCGCCTCGTCCCCTCCGATCGCGCTCATCGGGCCGATGGCCAGGAGCCGCCCGCCGGAGATCACGGCGGCGCGGTCGCCGAGGCGGGCGGCCTCGTCGAGGTAGTGGGTGGTGAGGAGGATGGTCGTGCCCTCGCTCTTGAGCAGGGCGATCAGGTCCCAGAAGGAGTGGCGGGCCTCGGGGTCGAATCCCGTGGTGGGCTCGTCGAGGAACACCAGCTCGGGACGGCCGATGATGCCGAGGGCGACGTCGACGCGGCGGCGCTGGCCGCCCGAGAGGCGCCCGATGCGCGAGCGGGCCTTGGACGTCAGCCCGACGGCCTCGATGGTCTCGTCGACGTCGCGCGGTCGCGGATAGAGGCTGGCGAAGTGCGCGATCTGCTCGCGGACCGTCGCGTTGCCGGACTCGCCGCTGGACTGCAGGACGATCCCCAGACGCGCCTTCCACGCCAGGTCGCCGTGGCGCGGGTCGACCCCGAGCACCGACACCTCGCCGCCGGAGCGGTCGCGGTAGCCCTCGAGGATCTCGATGGTCGTCGACTTCCCGGCGCCGTTCGGGCCGAGGAGCGCGAAGGTCTCGCCCCGGTGGATGTCGAAGGAGACTCCCGCGACCGCCGGAGCGCCCCCGTAGTCCTTCCGCAGGTCGCGGACTCGGACGGCGTGGTCTTCGCTCATCGTCACAGCGTGCCCTGTCGCACCCCTCCGGCGACAGTGATCCCCGATTTCCGCCTCCCTCTTGCCCTCCCCGCCCCGAGATGCCAGGCACCCCTCACCTGTCGGACAGGCCCGTCGCAGTACCCGCCGTCACCGTGCGGCACGGTCGAGCGGCGATCGGCGGTCCGCGTGTCACGGATCGTCGTCCGCGCTGCGCATCCCGCTCTCTGCGACGCACCTCGTCGTCGAGCCGGCCGCGGCCTATCGACGACGCAGGAGGAGAGGGGCTAGACGGTGCCGAAGAGCCGCTGCAAGCGGCGCACGCCCTCGAGGAGCGCGTCGTCGCCGAGGGCGTAGGACAGGCGGAGGTAGCCGCTCGGTCCGAAGGCCTCCCCGGGGACGGTGGCGACCTCGGCCTGCTCGAGGATGAGGTCGGCGAGCTCGAGGGAGGTCGTCGGGGTGGTGCCGTTCCACTCGCGGTTCAGCAGCCCGTTCACATCGGGGTAGACGTAGAACGCGCCGCCGGGGGTGGGGCACTCGATCCCGTCGATCGCGTTCAGCTCGGCGACGATGGTGCGGCGGCGGCGGTCGAAGGCCAGGCGCATCTCCTCGGCCGGCTCCTGCGGGCCGGTGAGGGCGGCGATCGCGGCGCGCTGCGAGATGTTCGAGACGTTGCTCGAGAGGTGCGACTGGAGGTTCGAGGCGCCCTTGATCGCGTCGGCCGGGCCGACCATCCATCCGACGCGCCAGCCGGTCATCGCGTAGGTCTTCGCGACGCCGTTGACGAGGATCGTCCGGTCGCGCAGGGCCGGCACCGCCTCGACGATCGAGGTCGCGTGCTCGAGCGGGCTCGCGTCGTCCTGGTCGCCGGTGGAGTAGACGAGGTTCTGGTAGATCTCGTCGGCGATGATCCAGAGGCCGTGCTCCTCGGCCCACTCGCCGATCTCGCGGGTCTGCTCGGCCGAGTAGACGGCGCCGGTGGGGTTGGAGGGGGAGACGAACAGGAGCACCTTGGTGCGCTCGGTGCGCGCGGCCTCCAGCTGCTCGACCGTGACCAGGTAGCCCTGGTCGGCGCCCGCGAACACGTCCACCTGCACGCCGCCGGCGAGCTTGATCGCCTCGGGGTAGGTGGTCCAGTACGGGGTCGGCACCAGCACCTCGTCGCCGTCGTCGAGGAGGGTCTGGAAGGCCTGGTAGACGGCCTGCTTGCCGCCGTTGGTGACCACGACCTGCGAGGGGTCGACGGCCCATCCGGAGTCGCGCGCCGTCTTCTCCGCGATGGCCGCGCGGAGGTCGGGGAGGCCCGCCGCGGGGGTGTAGCGGTAGTTCCTCGGGTCGAGCACGGCGGCCGAGGCGGCCTCGACGATGTGCTCGGGAGTGAGGAAGTCGGGCTCGCCGGCGGCGTAGGAGACGACCGGGCGGCCCTGGGCCTGGAGGGCCTTCGCCTTGGCGTCGACCTTCAGAGTGGCGGACTCGGCGATGGCGGCGATGCGGGCGGAGATGCGCGTGGTGGAGGACACGACGGCCAGCGTATCCTGCGCGCACACGGGGCTCCGAGGCCCCCCGCCGCTCGGCTGGACACGCCCTTCGGGTCCACGTACACTCGTCCGAGGTAGTCGATCTCTGCCCTCATCCGCAGCGCCCGCGAGGGTCGCGGCGGTGGGGCGGCGGGTCGGTCTCCTCCTCGGATGCTCGCAACGGCATCCATAGGGCGGTGGCTCAATTGGTAGAGCAGCGGTCTCCAAAACCGCAGGTTGCAGGTTCGAGCCCTGTCCGCCCTGCACATCGATGCCCGTCGCACGCGGTCCCCGCGACGCTGCGGTCATCGGTCCAGGGCCGCCCATGACGGGCGGTCGGCCACACCGGAGGTTCCGGTGCGGGAAAGGTGCGTGCAGGTGGCCGGGAAAGCAGTCGACGAGCCGAGCGAGGACGTCGTCGCGATCGCCAATCAG
Organism: Rathayibacter sp. AY1H3; assembly: GCF_002932015.1. Classification (NCBI taxonomy): domain Bacteria; kingdom Bacillati; phylum Actinomycetota; class Actinomycetes; order Micrococcales; family Microbacteriaceae; genus Rathayibacter; species Rathayibacter sp. AY1H3. The sequence continues at coordinate 33,084 of NZ_PSUU01000005.1, read as the reverse complement.
CAGCGAGCCGCGCGGCGCAACCCGTTCGCGCGCATCGCCCTCTTCATCCGGCAGGTCATCGCCGAGCTGAAGAAGGTCGTGACGCCCACCCGCAAGGAGCTGGGCAACTACGTCGTGGTCGTGCTGATCTTCGTCGTCATCATGATGGCGCTGGTGTCCTTCCTCGACTGGGTCTTCGCCCTGGCCGTGACGTACGTGTTCGGCACACCCGCCGCCTGACCCGAGAGCATCCGGGCCGCGCGAGCGGAGGGTGCCGGCGACAGCGGGACGCGCCCCGAGGGGCGCGACCGATCGATCGAGAGAGAGTTGTGACGAGTGTCTGACAGAAACCGCGACGACGTCGACTGGGCGACGGCTGCCGAGCAGTCGTCGGAGGTCGAGGAGGAGCAGGAGGGCGACGTCCAGTCGCAGGCTGAGGACGCCGTCGAGCCCGCCGAGCAGGGTGCGCTGAGCATCATCGACGAGAACGAGTCCGAGGACGACCTCGCCTCCGACCTCGAGGCAGCGCTGGACGCCATCGGCTCCGTCGACGACCCCGAGGCCGACTCCGCGGTCGACGAGGCCGCGCACATCGACACCGTCGAGGAGGCCGAAGCGGCCCTCGAGGCCGTCGAGGACGAGGCCGAGGTCGCCGCCGAGGACGCCGAGTCCGCCGGTGAGGACCTCGCCGACATCGACCCGTACGAGGCCTTCCGGACCGAGCTGCGCGGCAAGCCGGGCAAGTGGTACGTCATCCACTCCTACGCCGGCTTCGAGAAGCGCGTGAAGTCGAACATCGAGAACCGCAAGGTCTCGCTCGAGGCCGAGGACTACATCTTCGAGGTCCAGGTCCCGATGGAGGACGTGGTCGAGATCAAGAACGGCCAGCGCAAGATGGTCACCCGCGTGCGCATCCCCGGCTACGTGCTGGTGCGCATGGACCTCAACGAGGACTCGTGGTCGGTCGTCCGCCACACCCCGGGCGTCACCGGCTTCGTGGGCAACGCCCACAACCCGACCCCGCTGCGCTTCGAGGAGGCCTTCACGATGCTGAAGAGCCTCGTCGAGATCAAGGATGTCGCCCCCTCGAAGACCTCCGGTGCCAAGGGGCAGAAGCAGGCCCAGCGCGTGCTGCCCGCCGAGGTCGACTTCGAGATCGGCGAGACCATCACCATCAAGGAGGGCTCGTTCGCGGGTCTTCCCGGTTCGATCAGCGAGATCAAGCCCGAGAGCGGCAAGCTCACCGTGCTCGTCTCGCTCTTCGAGCGCGAGACCCCGGTCGAGCTGTCGTTCGACCAGGTCACCAAGCTCTGACGCGTCGCCTCCGCGCCGCGTGAACGCCCCCTCCGCACGTCGGAGGGGGCGTTCGCCGTTCCGGGCGGCGCCCCCTCCGGCACCGCCCCACGCGCCCCCGGGCGTCGGCACCTCCTCCGCCCTGTCGGGGGTGGCCCCGCTCGTGTAAGCTCGTACGGGTTTTCGTGTCGGCGCCCGCCTCTGTGCGCGCCGGACGACCCTCCTCCACCGCGATCCGGCACCGTCGGATGCGCGGGAGAGCGGCCGGGAGCCCCCGACCGCTCGAACCCTGAGAAAAGGAATCAGAATGGCCCCCAAGAAGAAGGTCACCGGCCTGATCAAGCTCCAGATCAAGGCCGGCGCGGCCAACCCCGCGCCCCCGATCGGTCCGGCGCTCGGTCAGCACGGCGTCAACATCATGGAGTTCTGCAAGGCGTACAACGCGCAGACCGAGTCGCAGCGCGGCAACGTCATCCCCGTCGAGATCACCGTCTACGAGGACCGCTCGTTCACCTTCGTGCTGAAGACCCCGCCCGCGGCGGAGCTCATCAAGAAGGCCGCCGGCGTCGCCAAGGGCTCCTCGACCCCGCACACCGTGAAGGTCGCGAAGCTCACCCAGGCGCAGGTCCGCGAGATCGCCGAGGCGAAGCAGGTCGACCTGAACGCCAACGACATCGACGCCGCCGCGAAGATCATCGCCGGCACCGCCCGCTCGATGGGCATCACGGTCGAGTAGCGCGACGCGCTGCTCGACGGCGGGAGCGACGCGCCCATCGGCGCGGACCCACCGCGGAAGCCTCATGAACCCGACGGCGGCCCCTCAGCGGGGTCGCACGCCCGGTCCGGATACGCCTCCGCAGGACCTCCCCGCCTCCCGCGAGCAGCAGTCACGGCCGCGATCGCGGCACCACCAGAACTCCATCACCCCCGTGGGAGAGCCCGCCAGGCTCTAGAACCACATTCTCGTTTCAAGGAGAAACAACATGGCACAGAAGTCGAAGGCCTACCGGGCCGCCGCGGCCAAGCTCGAAGAGGGCAAGTTCTACACGGCCGACGAGGCCGTCGCGCTCGCCCGCGAGACCGGTTCCGCCAAGTTCAACAGCACCGTCGAGGTCGCCCTCAAGCTCGGTGTCGACCCCCGCAAGGCCGACCAGATGGTCCGCGGCACGGTCATCCTGCCCCACGGCACGGGCAAGACCGCCCGCGTCATCGTGTTCGCGACCGGTCCGGCCGCCGAGGCCGCGCTGGCCGCCGGTGCCGATGAGGTCGGCGGCGCCGAGCTCATCGAGAAGGTCGCGGGCGGGTACACCTCGTTCGACTCCGCCGTCTCGACCCCGGAGCTCATGGGCCAGGTCGGCCGTCTCGGAAAGGTGCTCGGCCCCCGCGGCCTCATGCCCAACCCGAAGACCGGCACCGTGACCCCGGACGTGGCGAAGGCCGTGACCGAGATCAAGGGCGGAAAGATCGAGTTCCGCGTCGACAAGCACGCCAACGTGCACCTCGTCGTGGGCAAGGCCGCGTTCACCGAGGAGCAGCTCCAGGAGAACTTCAAGACCGCGCTCGACGAGATCCTCCGCCTCAAGCCGTCCTCCTCGAAGGGCCGCTACATCCAGAAGGCCGCCGTCTCGACGACCTTCGGCCCCGGCATCCCGCTGGACGTCAACGTCCTGGCCTGAGCCGAGCACGCACTGACGTGAGGAGGGGGTCCGCTTCGGCGGGCCCCCTCCTTCGTCGTCCCGGCATACTGGACCGGTGATCCGCCGCTCCGCTCCGTCGCGCCTCCCGTGACCGTCCGCCGGGCGTCCCCCGCCGACGCCGACGCCCTGGCCGAGCTGGCCGCCGCGACCTTCCCACTGGCCTGCCCGCCGCACACCACCGCGGAGGCGAAGGCCGAGTTCGTGCGCACCGTGCTCTCGGTCGAGCGCTTCCGCGACCACCTCGCCGATCCGCTCCGCTCGCTCCTGGTCGACGACGACTCCGGCGCGCTGACCGGCTACGCGATGCTCGTGCGCGGGGAGCCCGCCGACGCCGACGTCGTCGCGGCGATCCGGCTGCGTCCGACCGTCGAGCTCAGCAAGTTCTACCTCCTGCCCGGCCGGCACGGCTCCGGAGCGGCGGCCGCGCTGATGGCCGCGACCCTCGAGGAGGCGCTGGATCACGGTGCCGCGGGCGTCTGGCTCGGCGTCAACGAGCAGAACGCGCGTGCTCAACGGTTCTACTCCAAGCACGGCTTCGCGGTCGTCGGCCGCAAGCGCTTCCTCGTCGGCGACCGCTGGGAGGACGACTTCGTCCTCGAGCGCTCTCTCGCCTGACCCTCCCCGCGAGACGCCACCCGGGTACGCGACCCGCTCCGCGCGGCGTATCCGAGTGGCCTCTCGCCGAGGTCAGCCCTCGGAGACGGTGAGGACGATCTTGCCGCGGGTGTGGCCCGTCTCGAGCTGCTCGTGCGCCTCGCAGGCGCGGGCGAGGGGGAAGATGCCGTCGATGAAGACGCGGACGTCGCCCGACTCGAGAAGGCGCGAGACCACGCCGAGGGTCGCCCCGTCGGGAGCGACGCGGTAGGTGGAGGCGCGCACGCCCGCAGCGGCCGCCTCCTCGAAGAACCCGGGCCAGCTCCCGGTGGGCGCGTTCACGATCAGGCCCCCGGGGCGGAGGACCCTCAGCGAGCGCGAGCCCGTGTCGTCGTGGACGTTGCCGACCAGATCGATGACTACGTCGACGCCGGACAGCAGCTCGTCGAAGCGCTCGGCGGTGTGGTCGATCACCTGCGCGGCGCCGAGCTCGTGCAGCCACTGCAGGTTGCGGGTCGAGCCGGTCGCGATCACCGAGGCGCCGAAGTAGGCGGCGAACTGCACCGCGAAGTGGCCGACTCCGCCCGACCCGGCGTGGATGAGGATCCGCTGACCCTCGTGCGCCTTGGCGAGCTCGACGACCATGCCCCAGGCGGTGAGCGCCGCGAGCGGGACGCCGGCCGCTTCGACGTGCGAGAGCGTCGACGGCTTCCGCGCGATGGAGACGCTCGGCACGCTGACGTACTCCGCGTAGGAGCCCGAGTAGCGCGGCACCATGACGAAGCCGTAGACCTCGTCGCCCGGCCGCAGCGGATGCGCCGGGTAGGGGCTCGAGACGACGACGCCCGAGAAGTCGTGGCCGAGGACAGCAGGGTAGGAGGCGATCTGCGAGGCGACCCCCTGGCCCGCGCGCGTCTTCGCGTCGAGCGGGTTCACGCCGGCCGCGACCACCTTCACGGTGAACTCGGCGTTGATGGCGGAGGGTGTCGGCACGGTCGCCAGGTGCAGGGCGGAGGCGTCGCCCGGCGCGTCGATCACCGCCGCCGTCATCGTGTCGGGGAGGACGACCTCCTCCGGGATCTCGCCGATCGCGAGGCCGTGCCCGAGCGCGCTGGTGTGCATCGTCGCCTTTCCTGTCGCTGAGGCGTGCGGGTGGAGCGTGCCGAGGACGTCGCCCCCGATCCCCGCATCCGACGCCGCGACCAGTCAATCGAGGCAATGAGTCGGCGCTGTTACGGGGGTGTCACCCTCGGGAGAAGATTGGCGCGCGGAGCCGCGGGCGCCCGGTCTGGCACGATGAGGGGATGCGACGCCGACGTACCCTGCTGGTCGGCGGTGCCCTCCTTGTCCTGGCCGGGCTCGTGGTCCTCCTGGCCGCCCGGATCAGCATCGGCACCAGCCGCTGGGTCTACGTCAGCGAGATGGGCGCGCCGGACCTGCCGACGGCGGGCGCCTTCGAGGCCGCTCTTCTGCTCGTGGCGGCCGGCGGCGCGCTGATCGCCGCGGGCGCCTGGCCGGTGCGCGCCCGCCTGCTCCCCGCCCTCCGCCCGGCGGGCGCGATCCTCCTGGCGGCCGCCTGCTTCGCGCTCGCCTCGCAGGTGACCTGCACGGCGGGCTGCCCGCTGCCGGTCGGGCCGGCCTTCCGCTGGCAGGACCTCATCCACACCTCGGCCGCCGTGCTCGGCTTCGGGGCTGCCTGCGCCGCGATGCTCCAGCTGGCGACCGTGCGGGGGCGCCCTGCGGTCGCGCGGCTCTCGCTCGCCGCCGGGATCTCGGTGGCGGTCGTCGCCGGGACGGGTGGGATCCTGTCGCTCCTGCGCGTGTGGCTGCGGCTCGGCGGCACGCTCGAGTTCGTGGCGACGGCGATCGCAGTGCTCTGGCTCGCGTTCGTCGGCCTGGTGCTCGCGCTCGAGGACCTCAGCGCCGAGCGAGCCAGCCGCGGACGTGCCCGCGGATCCGGTCCTGCTGAGCGGCGAAGCCCTCGTCCCGCGACGGCACCCGCTCGCAGTCCGCATCCGGAAGAGCCCTAGCCCACGCCTCCGCGACCTCGACCGGGTGCACGGGATCGCGCTCGGCCGCGATCACCAGGGTGCGCGCGATGACCTCGCCCAGCTCTCCGGAATCGCGGTAGGCGGCGTTCCGCGGGATCTGGGCGAGCCGGACGGCGCGCTCGGCCGCGCGCGGGGAGCGGAACTGCAGCGTCAGCGCCTCCGCCGACGCGGGGGACACCTCGGCGGCGCGCGCGAACAGGCCCGAGGCGCGGAACATCCGCTCGCCGCGCTTCGCGCCGTGGTCGTGCAGCAGCTGCGCGATGACGGGGAACACGGTGAGGTTCTCGGGCAGCGGCTCGGCGGTGAAGGCGGGGCGCACGAAGACGGCGCGGTCGATCGGCAGCACGCGTCGGACCGCGAGGCGCAGGGCGATCGCGGCGCCCATCGAGATGCCGAGCACCGTGAGCGGCTTGTGCGCGGCTCCGGCGCGCACGACCTCCTCCGTCACCTCGTCGGCCAGCGCCTCGAGGGCGAAGTCGTCGGGCGCGCCGAGCAGCTCAGAGGCGCCGTGGGCGCGGACGTCCGGAGCGATGACCTCGCTGCCGGCGGGGAGGGCGGAGCGCAGCAGCCCCAGCGGCTGGGAGCGGTCGCCGCCCAGGCCGTGCAGGAGGAGGACCGTCACCGGGCGCGCGTCCGCTCGTGCAGCTCGGCCATCAGCATCCCCGCCAGCCGCACGAGGATGTGGATCTCGTCCTCGTCGCGGTCGACCCAGCGGGAGTTCGGCTCGCCCTCGATCGGCACGAAGTCGCGGTGCTGCTCCCAGACGACGAGCGTGCGCTCGGCGCCGAGGACGTACTGCTGCCAGAAGACCTGCCGCAGGTAGTGGCGCGGGATGCTCCGCCACGGCTTCGTCGTGGTCTTGATCTCGCAGAGCTCGAGCCGGCCGTCCTCGCGGAGGCCGATGCCGTCGGGCGTGGCGAGGTGGCGCCGCTCCTGGCTCGCGTGGAAGAGGGTGCTGCTGGGCTCGATCGCGTGCTCGCTCCGCACCCAGGCGGCGATCTCGGGCTCGCGGGCGCGGCCGTGGTCGGTGAAGGCGTTGCCGCCGAAGCCGGTGCCGTAGAGCTTGTCGAGCGCTGCCTTGCCGATCGCGGCGGGGGAGGAGAGGCGGGCGACGTCGGTCGCCGTGATGCCGCGCGAGCGGGCGCGGAGCCAGGCGACGCGGTCCGAGGAGTCGGCGACGACCCTCCGGAGGTGCGGGGGCTCGGCGTCCGTGAAGACGGGCTGCGTCTCCCAGGGGAAGGAGAGCTGCAGGTCGGGCACCGATTCATTCTCTGCCCCCTGCGGCGCCCGGTCGAATCGGCACGCCGACCCGCGGCGTCTCACCGGGGCGCGACGGCTCGCGCCGGCGGCTCAGGCGTCGAGGAAGGCGTCGACGTGCGCGGGGGAGAGGAGGTGGCGCCGGACCATCAGGGCGGCGCCGCGGACGCCTCCGCCCTGGGCCGCGGCCTGCACGATGTCGAGCGCGCGGGTCGCCAGGGGGAGGGAGCGGCGGTAGACGACCTCGCGGACCCCGGCGAGGACCTCGTGGCTGGCCTGGGCGATGCTGCCGCCGACGACGATGACGGACGGGTTCAGGAGGTTCACGCAGGTGGCGAGCACCTCGCCGATGTCGCGGCCGGCGGCGCGCGTGAGCTCGACGGTGGTGGGGTCCCCGCCGGTCAGCAGGGTGACGACGTCGGAGGTGCTGGCGGCGTCGATCCCGGACTCGGTCAGGCGGTGGGCGATCGCCGAGCCGCTCGCGATCGCCTCGAGGTCGGCCTCGCCGCGGTCGCCGGGGACCTGCACGTGGCCCAGGTCGCCCGCCGCTCCGAGGGCTCCGCGCTGCAGGGCGCCGCCGCTGACGATCCCGGCTCCGATGCCGGTGGAGACCTTCACGTAGAGGAGGTCGTCGACGTCGGCGTAGTGGTCGGCGTGCTCGCCGAGCGCCAGCAGGTTCACGTCGTTGTCGACGAGGACGGGCACGGGGAGGCGGCGGCCGACGAACTCCGGGATGTCGAAGCGGTCCCAGCCGGGCATGATCGGCGGCTTCACCGGGCGGCCCGTCGCGTGCTCGACGGGTCCGGGGACGCCGACGCCGACTCCCGCGAGCGGGCCGGCCGCCGGAGTCCGGCCGAGCAGGGCCGCGGCGACGTCGAGGGCGTGGCCGAGGACGGCGAGGGGGCCGTCGGCGATGGCGATGCTCTCGCGGCGGCGGGCGAGGACCGTGCCGTCGAGGTCGGTCAGGGCGACGACGGCGTGCGCGGCGCCCAGGTCGACGGCGAGGAGGCTGCGCGCCCGAGGGTCGAAGGCCACGCGGGCGGCGGGGCGGCCGCCGGAGGAGGGGGCGTCGTCCTGTCGGGCGACCAGGCCGGAGGCGGTGAGGACGTCGAGCTGGGCGGAGACGGCCGCGCGCGGCAGGCCCGTCTCGGCGACCACGTCGGCCCGAGTCCGGGGAGCCCCGTCGGCCAGCAGGAGCAGCAGCTCGCCGACCGCGCTGACGGTGATGCGGCGGCGCGGGGACATGGCCAGAGTCAACCACAGCGCCCGTGCTTCTGTGCGGCGGGCGCCCGACTTGGCGGGCGCGCAGGGCTAGTTTTGCTTGTCCGTGAGCAAAAGTCCGCGTAGGGTTCGAGGCACACCTTCCGATGCGATCAGGAGCCCCACCGGTGGCCACACCCCCAGACCTCTCTGTCCAGCTGTACTCGGTGCGCGAGCCGCTCGCGGCCGATCTGCCCGCCACCCTCGACCGCCTCGCGGCGATCGGCTTCACCACGGTCGAGCTCTTCGGGTTCGTCGACCTGGCCGACGCCTACCGCGCGGCGCTCCCGGCCAGCGGACTGCGCGCTCCCAGCGCCCACGCCCGCCTCCTCGGCCCGCAGGGCGACGCCACCGTCGACGAGATCCTCGACACCGCCGCCTCGCTCGGAGTCGAGACCGTGATCGACCCCTTCGTCGACCCGACCCGCTGGACCACCGCGGACGACGTCGCCCGCATCGCCGACGAGCTGAACGCGCTGGTCGACTCCGCCGCCGCCCGCGGCCTGGTGCTCGGCTACCACAACCACGCCTTCGAGTTCGAGAACCGCGTCGACGGCCGCAGCGCCTTCGAGCACCTCGCGAGCCTGCTCGACCCGCGCATGGTCCTCGAGCTCGACACCTACTGGGCGGCCGTCGGCGGCGACGACCCGGTCGAGGTGCTCGGACGCCTCGGCGACCAGGTGCGCTTCCTGCACGTGAAGGACGGCCCGATCTCGGCCGACACCCAGGAGCAGCTGCCCGCGGGCGAGGGCGCGATGGACGTCCCGGCGATCCTCGCCGCCGCTCCGCAGGCCCTGCCCGTGCTGGAGTTCGACGCCTACGCCGGCGACATCTTCGAGGGCCTGGAGTCGGCCCACCGCTACGTCTCGGGGCTCGGCGCATGAGCGGCACCGGCCGCGTGGGCGTCGGCGTCATCGGCGCCGGCAACATCAGCACCCAGTACCTGACCAACCTCACCGTCTTCCCCGACCTCGAGGTGCTCTTCGTCGCCGACATCGACCTCGAGCGGGCGAGGACCCAGGCCGAGGCCTTCGGCGTCCCCGCCTCCGGCACCGTCGAGGAGCTCCTCGCGCACGAGGGCGTCGAGATCGTCGTCAACCTCACGATCCCGGCCGCGCACGTCGAGGTCGCGCGCAGCGCGGTCGAGGCGGGCAAGCACGTGTGGACCGAGAAGCCCTTCTCGCTCGACCGCGACAGCGGGATCGAGCTGCTCGCGCTGGCCAAGGAGAAGGGGCTGCGCGTCGCGACCGCTCCCGACACCTTCCTGGGCGCGGGCCTCCAGACGGCGCAGCGCGTGATCGAGAGCGGAGCCATCGGCACGCCGCTCTCGGCCCTCACCCTCTTCCAGGGCCCCGGCCCCGAGTCGTGGCACCCGAACCCGGAGTTCTTCTTCGCCGAGGGCGGCGGACCGCTGCTGGACATGGGCCCTTACTACATCACCACGCTCGTGCAGAACCTCGGCCCCGTCGAGAGCGTCACCGCCATCTCGTCCCAGGCCCGCGCCACCCGCGTGGTGGGCTCCGGCCCGAAGGAGGGCACCGAGTTCCCGGTGACCATCCCGACGCACATCGGCGGGCTGCTCCGCTTCGAGTCCGGGGCCTCGGCCCAGGGCGTGTGGAGCTTCGAGTCGAGCCTGCCGCGCACCGGCTTCGTCGAGATCAACGGCTCCGAGGGCACCCTCGTCCTCCCCGACCCGAACCAGCACGACGGAGAGATCACCCTGCACCGCCGCGGGTCCGCCGAGCCTGAGGTCATCGCGGCGACCGGCTCGACCGCCTCCCGCGGCACCGGCGTGCTCGAGCTCGCCCGCGCGATCCGGGCCGACCGCCCCGAGGCCGCCTCCGGAGACCTCGCGTATCACGTCACCGACGTGATGCTCTCGCTCCTCGAGGCCGCCGAGACCGGCGAGAAGGTCCTCGTCACCAGCTCCGTGACGCCCCGCCCCGCACTGCCCGAGAGCTGGGACCCGACCGAAGCGACCCTCTCCTGATGCCCGCGCCCCTGCGCGTCGGCGTGCTCGGCGGCGGCTTCATGGCGGCCGTGCACAGCCGCGCGGCCCGCAGCGCCGGAGCGGTGCTCGCCGGAGTCGCCTCCTCCACCCCGGAGAAGGGCGAGCGGGCGGCGGCCGAGCTCGGCGTCGAGCGCGCCTACCCGGACGCCCGGGCCCTGATCGAGGACGAGAGCATCGACCTCGTGCACGTCTGCACCCCGAACGCCACGCACGCCGCACTCGCGCTCGCGGCGATCGAGGCGGGCAAGCACGTGGTCTGCGAGAAGCCGCTCGCCGCGACGCTTCGGGAGGCGGAGTCGCTCGCTGCGGCCGCGTCCTCCGCCGGCGTGGTGGCGACCGTCCCGTTCGCCTACCGCTTCCACCCGATGGTGCGCGAGGCCCGTGCCCGCGTCGCCTCCGGCGAGACCGGCCGTCTGGTCACGGTCCGCGGGAGCTACCTCCAGGACTGGCTGCTGGGCGCCTCCGACGACAACTGGCGCGTCGACCCGGCCGCCGGCGGCCGCTCGCGCGCCTTCGGCGACATCGGCTCGCATCTGGTCGACCTGCTGGAGTTCGTCACCGGCGACCGGATCGACTCGCTCGCCGCGATCACGAGCACCGTCCACGCCGAGCGCGGCGGCCGCCCCGTGAGCACCGAGGACGTGGCCGGCCTGATCGTCCGGCTCGAGGGCGGCGCCGTCGGCACGCTCCTCGTCTCGCAGGTCACCGCGGGCCACCGCAACGAGCTGGTGCTCGAGGTCTCCGGGCTGGAGGAGTCGCTGCGCTTCGAGCAGGAGCTCCCCGAGACGCTGTGGGTCGGCCGGCGCGACAGCGCCCTGCTGGTGCCGCGCGACGCCTCGATCCTCGCGCCCGATGCGGCCCGGCTCTCGATCGTGCCGAGCGGTCATCCGATGGGCTACCAGGACGCCTTCACGGCGTTCGCCCGCGACACCTACGCCGCCGTGGCGGGCGCCGACGTGGAGGGTCTGCCGACCTTCGCCGACGGCCTCCGCGCGGCGCGCATCACCGAGGCCGTGCTCGACGCGGCCGAGACAGGCGTCTGGGTGACCGTGCCCGCCGCCGACGACCGGACGGAGATCGCCGCATGAGCGACGAGAAGACCTACCCCGCCACCCACCCCGTGACGCTGTTCACCGGGCAGTGGGCCGATCTGCCCTTCGAGGAGGTCGCCCGACTCGCCGCCGAGTGGGGCTACGACGGCCTCGAGATCGCGGCCTCGGGCGACCACCTCGACCTCAAGCGCGCGGACGAGGACGACGCCTACGCCGCTTCGCGCCTGGAGATCCTCGACCGCTACGGCCTCGAGGTCTTCGCCATCTCGAACCACCTCACCGGCCAGGCCGTCTGCGACGACCCGATCGACTTCCGCCACAAGGCACTCGTGCGCGACTACACCTGGGGCGACGGCGACGCGGAGGGGGTGCGGCAGCGCGCCGCCGAGGACATGAAGCGCTCGGCGCGGGTCGCCCGCAAGCTCGGCGTGGACGTGGTCGTCGGCTTCACCGGCTCGAAGATCTGGCCCTACGTGGCGCAGTTCCCGCCGGTCCCGGCCTCCGTCATCGACGAGGGGTACGAGGACTTCGCGACCCGCTGGAACCCGATCCTCGACGAGTTCGACGCGAACGGCGTGGTTTACGCGCACGAGGTGCACCCGTCCGAGATCGCCTACGACTACTGGTCGAGCGTGCGCACCCTCGAGGCGATCGGGCACCGCCCGGCCTTCGGCTTCAACTGGGATCCGTCGCACATGATGTGGCAGGACATCGACCCGGTCGGCTTCATCGTCGACTTCAAGGACCGGATCTACCACGTCGACTGCAAGGACACCCGCCTGCGTCCGAAGAACGGCCGCGCCGGCGTGCTCGGCTCGCACCTGCCCTGGGGCGACCCGCGCCGCGGCTGGGACTTCGTCTCGACGGGGCACGGCGACGTCCCGTGGGAGGACGCGTTCCGGGCGCTGGAGTCGATCGGCTACTCCGGCCCGATCTCCATCGAGTGGGAGGACGCCGGGATGGACCGCCTCCACGGCGCGAAGGAGGCCGTCGGCTTCATCCGCTCGCTGCTCTGGAGGACCCCGACCGCGTCGTTCGACGCCGCGTTCTCGAACCAGTAGCCGCGCGGCTCCCCTCGGCGGGATCCCGCTCCGGTCCGCAGGCCACGTCGCCCGCGCCGGATCGGGGTCCCGCAGGCGGGAGAGCGGTCAGTCGGCGGCCTTGGCGGCGCGCTCGGACTTGATGCGGGCCTGCTCGCGGCGGACCTCCGCGTAGCGGTTCTGCTCGACGCGCAGCCACTCGGGGACCTCGTCGAGCAGGGCCTGGATCTCGGGAGTGGTCAGCGCCTCGGTGACGCCGCCGCGGGCGAGCCCCGAGATGGAGACGTTCAGCCGGGAGGCGATGACGGAGCGCGGGTGCGGCCCCTCCTCACGGAGCTGCACGAGCCAGGCGGGCGGGTTCGCGGCGAGCTCGTCGTACTGCTCGCGCGTGATCGCCGACTCCTGGAACTCCTCCGGGGTCGCGGGCAGGTAGACCTGCAGCTTCTTCGCCGCGGTCGCAGCCTTCATCGTCTGTGTCGCCTTGGCCATGCGGCAACCCTACCGGCGCGGCGCGGACCACCTACCCTGAGGGGATGAGCGAGCAGCCCGAGACCGTCGACCCGCAGGCCGCTCCCGAGGCGGAGGGGCGTCCGGAGGGCGGGGCGGACGCGGCGGCTGTCGACGCGTCGGCCGGATCGGGCGCGGTCGGCGCCGGAGCCGGAACCGAGTCGGACGACACCGACGGCGACTCCGAGGACGGCGACTCCGACGACCTCGACTCCGAGGACAGCGACGCCGGGGACAGCGATGTCGACGCCGCCGACTCCGACGAGGCCGACTCCGACGCCGAGGAAGCCGTCCCCGCCGGCCCCGTGCTCGCCGTCGCCCTCGTGCCCGGCGTCACCCCCACCAAGTGGACCCGCGTCTGGGGCCAGCGCCGCTCCGATCTCCCGCTGCGCATCACCGTCGTCGCCGAGCGCGATCAGGAGCAGGCGCTGCTCGACGGCCGCGCGCAGCTGTCGTTCGTCCGCGGCGACGTCTCCTCCTCCGCCCTCAGCTCCATCCACCTCTACGACGAGCAGCCCGTCGCCGTCGTCGGCCGCGAGCACGTCCTGGCCGCCGCGGAGGAGCTCGACGTCGCCGAGCTCGCCGGCGAGCATCTCCTCCAGGATCCGGAGGACGTGCCGGAGTGGGCCGCGGTCGCCGAGGAGCTCGCGGACGGCTCGCGGCGCCCGCTGCCGCGCATGGCCGGCCTCGACGACGCGGTCGAGCAGGTCGCGGCCGGAGTGGGCGTGCTGATCGTGCCGCAGTCGGTGGCGCGCGTGCACAGCCGCAAGGACGTCACCGCGGTGCCGGTGACCGGCGTCGCTCCCTCCTCCGTCCGCCTCGCCTGGGTGACGGACGACAAGGGCGACGACGTCGAGGACTTCATCGGAGTCGTCCGCGGCCGCAGCGCGAACACCACGCGCGGAACCGCCGCGACGCCGAAGGTCGAGTCGCGGGCGAAGGCCGCCAAGGCGAAGGCGCGGGAGGCGCGCGAGAAGGCGGAGAGGGCCGGCGGCGGCAAGAAGAAGCCGGCCCGCGCCAAGGCGTCCGCGCCGGCGGTGCGGCGCACCCGCAAGCCCCGCGGCCGCTGACCGTGGCCGACGACGCCGGCTGGTCGCTCCGCCCCGCCACCGCGGAGGACGCCGCAGCGATCGCCGAGCTGCGCGCGGTCGTCATGCGCCCGTCGCTCGAGACGCTCGACCGCTACGACGAGCACCGCGTGCGGCACCGCTTCCTCGACGGCTACCGGCCCGAGCTCACCCGGGTGATCGAGCTCGACGGCGCCTTCGCCGGGAGCATCGCCGCGCGGGTCGAGCCGGACGCGGTCTGGATCGAGCACTTCTACCTGGCGCCGCACGCACAGGGACGCGGAGTCGGCGGCGCCGTCCTGCGTCGGGTGATGGCGGAGGAGGCGCGGCCGGGTCTGCCCTTCCGGCTCGACGTGCTGAAGCGCAGCGACGCCCGCCGCCTCTACGAGCGGCACGGCTTCCTGTTCGAGCGTGCTCTGGAGTGGGACGACATCCTCGTCGCGCCGCCTGTCTCCTGACCCCTGATCGGGGAGGACGACGGGGCGCGGGCCGCCGCTAGCATGAGCGCGATCCCCTCCGCCGGGTCGGCCGCAGGGCGACCTCCTCCTGGAAGCAGGCACTCCGCCGTGTCCCCGCTCGTTCTGAGGTCCGCCGCCTCCGCGGTCCTCGTCGCCGCCCTGGCGATCACCTCCAGCCCGCTCGCCTCCGCCGCATCGGCGGCCGCGCCGTCGGCCGCCCCCGTCGCCGCATTCGGCGCCGCCTCCGACGCGCCCCGCTCGATCGTGCTCCCCGAGGGGCAGCCTCTCTGGCAGCCCAGCGCCGAGTCCCCCCTGCCCGCCGTGCCGGACGAGGCGCCGAGCGCCGCCCGTGCGAGCGCTGCGGCGTCGATCAGCGGCCGTGTCGTGGTCGAGGAGGCCGACGGCTCGATCGCGACCACCACTCCCCGCGGCGCCCTCCTGAACGTCGAGGTCTGGTCGAGCGAGGCGGGGCTCCTCGGGAACCACTCCGTCGCCGGCGACCTCACCTTCAGCATCGACGGGCTCACCGCCGGGCAGACCTACTACCTGCTGATCAAGGACAACGCCGACCTGTACGCCGACCTCTGGTCCGGCGGCAGCGCCGTCGCCCGCAGCGCCGAGCCGCTTCAGGCCCCGGCGGCCGGCGTGCAGCTGCGCACCGCACGGCTGGGGTCGCTCGAGGGACGCCTGAGCGGCGTCGCGGGCGACCAGCGCGTCGACATCTGGTACCGCGACCCGGGAACCGACGGCTACTTCCGCACCGGCGAGCTCGACCTGATCACGGGCGGCGACAACCCGTACTCGTTCCAGCAGGTCGTCCCCGGCGACTACCTCGTCCGGGCGTCGAGCCGCGACGACGTGATCGACGACAGCTACTGGGACCACGTCCTCCGCTCGGGCGACGCGGGCGACGTGCGCGTCCCGGTGGGCGGATCGGCCGCCGGGATCGACCTCTCGCTGAGCAGCGACTACCAGCAGTACACCGGCCGCCTCGCCGGATCGGACCGCTACGCGACCTCGGTGGAGGCGACGGGCTACTTCTCCCCGGGCATCCCGGTGCTCTACGTGGCCAGCGGGGCGAACTGGCCGGATGCGCTGAGCGCCGGCCCGGCCGCCGCCGCCCTCGGAGGCGCGCTCCTGCTCACCGATCCCGACCGCCTGCCTCGGGTCGTCTCCGACGAGATCCGCCGCCTCCGCCCGGAGCGGGTCGTGGTCGTCGGCAGCGAGCTGAGCGTGAGCCCCGGGGTCCTGTCCGAGATCCGCTCGATCGTCGGCGGCACCGAGCGCATCGGCGGGACGGACCGCTACGACACCTCCCGCCGGATCGTCGCAGACGCCTTCGGCAGCGGCCCCTACTCGAACATGTTCGTCGCGACCGGCACGAACTTCCCCGACGCCCTGTCGGCCGCGCCGATCGCCGGCTGGCGTGCGCAGCCCGTGCTGCTGGTCGACGGTGCGACCTCGGGCGCCGACTCCGCGACCGCGACCGCGGTGCGCGATCTGGCGCCGGAGCACGTGGAGTTCCTCGGCAGCGACCCCTCGATCCGGGACGCGTACGTGGCGGACTTCGAGCGTCGCGGCCTCGCCCCCTCGGTCTCGAGGATCGCCGGCCGCGACCGCTACGAGACCAGCGTCGAGCTGAACAGCGCCTACCCCCAGTCGCTGCTGCAGGACAGCGTCTTCCTCGCCGCGGGGTCCTCCTTCGCCGACGCCCTCTCGGGAGCGACGACGGCGGCGGCCCTGGGCTCGTCCGTGCTGCTGACCGAGCGCGACTGCGTGCACGACTCGACGCTGCGCTTCCTGGCCTCCAACTCGAAGAACTACGCGTTCCTGCTCGGCGGGGAGCCGACGCTCACCGAGGACGTGGCGAACCTCCGCAACTGCGAGTACGACTTCTGACGACGCGTGCTCCCGGGGTCCGGGGCTAGGGTGCGAGCATGCCCACGAGCGATGAGACCTGGACCCTGGCCGAGCACGACGTACCGGTGTACCGCAGCGGTGAGGGCGGCCGCGCGCTGATCCTGATCCACGAGGTCTGGGGGGTCGACGGGCACATCCGCTCGGTCGCCGACCGCTACGCGGCCGAGGGCTACAGCGTCGTCGCCCCCGAGCTCCTGGCCGACAGCGGCCTGCTCGAGCAGCTCGACGAGGAGCAGCGCGCCGACTACGACCACCCGGTGCGGCGCCTGCCGCGCCAGGTCGAGCTGCGCACCTTCTTCGCCCCCGTCTTCACTCCGGAGCACGCGACGCGCACCGTCGCGATCCTCCGCGCCCTCGTCGAGCGGCTCCTGCGCCAGGAGGGCGCGACCAGCGTCTCCGTCACCGGGTTCTGCTACGGCGGCACCTTCTCGTGGGCGCTCGCGCTGGCCGAGCCGCGGCTGGCGGCGGCCCTGCCGTTCTACGGGCACGTCACCGCGTCCGCCGAGGAGCTCGGCGCGCTGCAGGTGCCGGTGCTGGCGTTCCTGGGCGATCAGGACGCTCCCCTCGTCGAGCAGGTGCCGCGCATCCGCGAGGCGACCGAGGGCAAGGACGTCGAGGTCGTCGTCTACCCGGGAGCGGGCCACGCCTTCTTCAACGACGCGAACGAGCAGACCTACCAGGCCGAGGCGGCGACCGACGCCTGGCCGCGGGCGCTCGCGTTCCTCGGAGCGCACGCGGGCTGAGCGGGCTGTGCGGGATCAGCGGGTGAGGATCCACGCCACCAGGTAGCTGCGCGAGTCGGCGCTGTCGATCGAGGAGTCCGGCAGGCGCTCCGCCCGCGCGAGAGCCGCGGCCGGGTCGCTGGTCGCCTGCAGCATCAGCACGTAGTCGGCGAGCGGCGCGCCTGGGGCTCCGGCCACGAGCTCGTCGACCCGCGAGGGGTCGGGGAGGAACGCGGTCGACGGCGGCATCGGGATCAGCTCGATCCCCAGCAGCGCCGAGGGTGTCGCGTCGAAGAAGGTGGCATAGTCGCGCTTGCCGCCCCAGTTGATCGCGACGAACGGCGCTTCGAAGCCGACCGGCGTCTCCGGGCTCAGCCAGAGGTCTGCGGCCGCCTGCGTCTCGAGGGAGAGCAGCCAGCGCGCCTCCTCGAGCAGCGGCGCGTTCCCGGAGGCGGCGGCCCAGAGGGCGAGGCCGTTCCAGGCGTTGACCGCCTCGGACACCGACTCCTGGTCGTTGCCGTCCCGGGCCGGCGCGAGCCCCGAGGCCCAGGAGTGGCCGCGGTACGCGTCGAACACGCGCAGCCGCGGGAACTCGGCGGTGTCGACGGGAGAGGCGAGATCCAGGGCGAGCAGGTCCGCGACGGTCCGGTACCGCTCGAGGAGGGACGGGTCCTCGGCGGCCAGCATCCCGACGGCGGAGAGCAGGTAGCCGTAGTGGAAGTGGTGGTCGTTGAACGCGTCGGACCCGAACGACGGCGCGGAGCCGACGACGCCTCCGAGCACGGGGTCGTAGACGACGCACTTCACGGCGCCCGGTGCGCAGCCGCGCGGGTCGAGCCACTGGTCGAGCTCGGCGGCGATCCGGTCGTGCAGGTCGGCCGCCACCTCCTCCAGGCCGAGGTCGACGGCGAGACGGTGCAGAGCAGCGGCGCGGTAGAGCTCCTTGCCGGCTCCGTAGGTGTCGGGCGCGGCGAAGCGGGTGGCCGCGGCGTCGAGTGGCACCTGCGTCCGGAGCGTCGTCTTCTCCTCGGCCGTGAGGGAGCCGAGATCGAGCGCCCCCGACTCGACGATAGTGGGGGCGGCGCGGGAGAACGACGTTCCCGCACGGAGCCCCACCCGGCCGTAGAGCGTGTCGTAGCCGATCGCCCCCTCGGCCCCGAGGCCGAAGAACGTCTCGGCGCCGCCCTCGGTCCGCAGCGCGTAGGTCGTGGTGGTGGTGCTCGCCGTGACGTCGTGGGAGACGCTCGCGCCCTCGAGGGGCACTGCACGACGCCGAAGCTCGTCGATCCGCGCCCTGCTCGCTCCCGGAGGCACCGCGAAGAGGAGCAGCGTGCCGTCCAGCGTCATCCGGGGGAACGTATCGAGGGCGGCGGCGGGCGCCACCAGCCCGTACCGCTGTCCGCCCGCGGTGACCAGGAGCAGGCCGCCGGCCGCGCGCTCGGGAGCGGTGGCGCCTCCGATCAGCACCGTCTGGGCGCTCTCGGTCCGGTAGGAGGCGTAGGGCCAGCCCTCGGCTGCGACGAGCTCACCGGCACCCGCAAGGCTCCAGTGCGCGACGAGGTCGTCGAACGCGGAGAGCGCCACCGCGCTCGAGGGGACCGTCACGGTGAGATCGTCCCGGGCGAGGGCGTAGACGGTCCGCGGAGCCGCCTCCACGATCGGGAGGCCCACGGTGAAGCCGTCGGCGCGCGGCGTGACGGTGAGGATCCCTGAGTAGAGCGGGAGATCCTCCCCGAACACCGGTCCGGACACCCACGAGTTCGTCGGCGGCCGCACCCCTTCGGCAAGCCGCGCCGTCCCCGCGTAGGGGCCGGGGACCTGCGGCAGCTCCCGCGCGTGCACGGACGCTGCCACGGCCCAGTCGGACGCGGAGCCGTCGGACGTGCATCCGGTGAGGCCTGCGATCGCGAGGGCGAGAGCGAGGGCCGCCCCCGCCCCGCGCCTCACCGCGCGAATCCGCCCGGCGTGAAGAGCCTGCCGAGCTGGGCGACCAGCCAGCCGCCGAAGCCGTCGCCGTCGTCGCGGAGCCGCACCTCCGCCGCGACGGGAGCTCCGACCACGGTGTAGTCCTGCGTCGTGATCTCGTCGGTGCGCGCGCGGATGACGGTCGTCGCCCGCCCCTCGTGGAACCGCTCCACCTCGACGTCGTAGATCTCGGCGTCGACGGTCGTCCCGTCCGGCATCGCCACGGCGACGGTGCCGCCGATCGGGACCCGCGAGTAGTCCCGGGCGCCGAGCACGAACTCGCTCTCGAGGTGGATCGAGTCCGAGATCGCGACGACCGCGATCATCTGGTCCTCCTCGACGAAGGAGCCGATCTCGGCGTCGACCGATGTGACCACGCCGTCCAGCGCCGCCGTGAAGACCATCAGGCCGCCCTCCTCGATCCGGTAGCCGACATCGGCGCTGGTGAACGTCTTCGTCTGCATGTCGGACTCGAGGACGGTGCTCTGCAGGCTGAAGAGCACGTCGCCCTTCTCCACCGCGTCGCCGCGGGAGATCGTGAGGTCCTGGATCGTGCCCGCGTAGGGCGTCCCCAGCGAGTACTCGTCGGTGACGAGCTGAGCGCTCGCCGCCCGCACGGTGAGCGAGGAGTTGTTCGCGTAGACCAGGCCGGCGGCGGCGACGCCGAGCGCGAGGGCGCACGAGGCGAGGAAGCCGAGCCAGCGCAGCGCGGTCATGCCGCACCGACGGCGAGTCCGTGGCGTCCCGCGGCGGCGGGGCCGCTCGGAGCGACCACCTCGGCCCGGGCGGCGCGCTTCAGGAGGACGTGCTCGCGCGCCGCGATCACCGCGAACGCTCCGAGCGTGAGGGTGTTCAGGACGTTCCAGGCGAGCGCCACCGAGTACTCCGCGGTCCACTCCGCCTTGAGGAAGCCGACGACGGAGGTCGCGGCCAGGAACACCAGGAAGACCATCTGCACCTTGATGAAGTTGAAGGGCGAGGCGGCCTGCCCGGTCGCGCCCGTCGAGGTCCAGGCCGGCTTCCGGCCCGCGAGAGCGAGGAAGAACGCCTTCGTGTACATCGGGAAGGTGACGGTCGACAGCAGCAGCGTCTCCCACCGGAACGAGCCGATGATGAACAGCGCGAGCCCGATCTGCAGCACGTAGAACCCGCAGTAGAAGAGGATCCACTCGACGAGCGGCACCTCCAGGCTGACCGGCGTGATGTTCAGGTAGATCTGCAGCGGGGGCAGCACGATCAGGCCCAGCGGCACGATCCCGGTGAAGTAGAACGTGACGGTCATGAAGTACTGCACGCGCTGGTCGGTCGTGAGCCGGCGCTTCGGCGAGAACGGGTTGTGCTTGAGCAGGATCTCGAACCCGCCGACGGCCCAGCGGACCTGCTGGCGGACGAAGGCCTCGATCGTCTCGGGCGTGCGCCCGACCGCGAGGGTCATCGGCACGAAGATCGAGCGCCAGCCGCGCTCGTGCACGAAGATCGACGTCCAGATGTCCTCGGACTGCGAGCCCTCGTACATCCCGCCGATGTCGTCGAGGGCCTTGCGGCGGAAGACGGCGTTGGTGCCCACGCAGAAGGCGGAGTTGTACTTGTTCTTGCCCGGCTGGGTGAGGGCGTAGAAGACGATCTGCATGTAGGCGGAGCCGCGCGAGATGAAGTTGTGCGCGTTCCCGTAGACCTGCGGGGCCTGCACGAAGGCGACGTCGTCGTGGGCGAAGAAGGGGAGAGTCTCCTCCAGGAACTCCGGCACGGTCACGAAGTCGGCGTCGATCATCACGGCGAAGTCCGAGTCGGTCAGACGGAGCGCGTGGTTCACGTTGCCGGCCTTGGCACCCGCGCGGTCCTCGCGCACCACGTAGCGGACGCCCAGGCGCCCGGCGATCGCGGCGACCTGCGGGTCGTCCCCGTCGTCGAGGAGCCACGTCACGTGGGTGCCGCGCATGTCGCGGGCCGCACGGGCCGTCTCCTCGATGATCGCGGGGTCCTCCCTGTAGGTCGTGATGAAGACGTCGACGGTGATGCGGCGGCGGCCGAGGTAGAGGTCCTCGCCGATCGGGATGCCGTCGACCGGGCTCCCGTAGAGCGTCGCTCGAGCGGAGTGGAAGGCGGAGTCGCGCGGGTCGTAGGTGCTCGACAGGGCGGTCCACATCGTGAGCGCGGCCTGGCCGATCAGGTACAGCTCGCAGATGATGACGATGGCGAACGGGAGGGGGTCGCCGATGTTGCGCGGGTTGAGCAGGAAGGCGCCGTAGAGCAGAGCGCCGGCGCCGGAGAGGAGCACGATCATGATGAGCGAGGGCGACTGCTGCTTGGCGCGGCTGGTGACGGCACGGGGGCTGGCGACGCGTTGCTGGCGCGTCAGGAGCGGGCGGATCTCGGGTGGAGCGGGAGGACCAGGGCGGGCGGGGGTGCTGGGGTTCACGGGTGAGCTCTTCGGGTAGGTGGAAGCGGGGGCCCGGAGCGTCGTCGGTCGGGGGTGCCGGACGGCGCGCCGGAGGAGCGCCTGTGCGCGCGTTCGGCTCAGGTCGCTGATGCGCCGCGGTCCGTCGGGTACGGCGCGGGCGTCGGGGCCGCGGTCCCGTCGGGTACGGGGTCGCGGTGCGGAGGCCGCCCGTCATCGGGGATGTCGGCGGCGGTCCCCATGTTCGACCTGGGAGAGTGCCGGGACAAGAGCCGGAAGAGGACGTGTCCGCTAGCGGACACCCCGTTCCGACACTGCGGCTCCGCGGCGCTGAGCTCGCCGACGGCCGGCTTCAGCGCGGTCGGACCGGCAGCCAGCCCCGCCGGGCCGCGAGCACGCCCGCCTGGAAGCGGCTCTCGGCGCCGAGCAGCTCGAAGAGACCGGCGATGTGCCGACGGCAGGTGCGCACGCTGAGGTCCAGCCGTGCCGCGAGCGCCTCGTCGGTGAGCCCGGCGGCGAGGCCCTGCAGGATCGACCGCTGCACCGCGGAGAGGGAGGGCTCCTCCTCGGCACCTGCCGCGTGCAGGGGCGCTGCGAACTCCCACGCCGCGTCGAACACGCGCGCCAGGGTCGCCGCGAGCTCGGGGGAGCGGACGACCAGGGCGGCGCGGTCGTCCTCGTCGCGGGAGCGGGCGACGATCGCGAGGGAGCGGTCGAAGACCACCAGCCGGAAGGGCAGCGTCGGGAGGGTCCGGAACCGCGCGCCCAGCGGCTCGAGCTCCGCGACCGAGCGCCGGAGAGCCGCGTTGTCGCGGCGGCGGTCGTGGTACAGCGTCCGCCTCGCGATGCCGCGCCCGAGCAGCTCGCGGTCGACGGCGTCGCTCGCCTCGTGCCGCTCCACGCTGCTGGTGCCGGGAGCGGCGATCAGCACCTCCTCCGAGGCTCCGCGCTGCAGGTCGAGGAGCAGCCGGAGGACGGTCGCCGGGTCCTCGATCACCTCCACCTGCTCCGCGGCGGCGAGGGCGCTGCGGGCGCTCCGGTAGGCGGGGACGAGGGCCATCAGCTCGCTGCGGCGGCGGGTGATCCCGGTCTGCAGCTCAAGGAGGCGCCGCTCGTCGTCGGCGATCAGCTCGGCCAGGGCGATGTCCGGCGCGGCCGTGGCGAGCGACTCCGCCCCCGCGTGCAGCGGAGCGAGCAGCCGGAGCCCGATCAGCTCGTCGCGCGCCTCGCGGAGGCCGTCGACGGTGACGCCGAGCTCGTCCGACGCGCTCTCGAGCGACCAGTCTCCGCGCACGGACGCGTGCAGGTACAGCGCGATCGCGTTCTCGCTCAGCACCGGCGGCCCCCCGTTCTCCCGACCCTCCCGAGTGTAGGAGGCGCGCACTCAGCGCCGCCGCGCGAGAACCGCGACGACGGCGAGCTCACCGGCGAGGACCAGCGCCACCGCTCCGAACACGGCCGGGCCGACCAGCGCGGCGAGCGGAGTGAGACCGGCGTTCGCGAGGAGGGGGGCGAGGAGACCGATCACGACGCCGGTGCGGCGGGCGGGGGGCTGCCGGCGGGCGACGGCGACGACGCTCAGCGAGGTCGCGGCGGCGGCCGCGAGCACGAGCACGAGGACAGCCGCGGGGTGCGGCTCCCCGAGCAGGAGCAGCGCGGCCAGCGCGGCCCAGGCGAGGGCGCCTCCGGCGGCGACGGGGCCGAGGTGCGGGGTGGCGGCGGGTGCAGTGGCGGTCATGGTGCGTCCTCTCGTCGTGTTCCTCAGAGCCTCGCGGAGGCCCGTCGGCGGCACCAGATCAGCATCCGGGCACGGCAGCATCCGGACATGCGGCGGACCCCCGGCTCCGCGCGGGGCGGAGGGTCGGGGGCCCACGGGACGTCCGGACAGGCTCCGGCCGTGGCAGCATCCGGTCAGCCGGCCTCGCGCAGCCTCCCGCCGGCGAGGTGGAGGCTGCGCTGCGCACGGCGCGACAGCGGAGTGGTGGGTGTCGTCAGCTCCTGCTCCCCGGGCGCCCGCTCTTCCCGGGGCGGTGCCCGCGGTCGTAGGCTCGCGCTCATCCGCAACGGGAGGGGCCGACGATGACCGCCACGAGAGAGACGTCCGCCCCGCCCGAGCTCAAGCGGGTGCTCGGCCCCAAGCTGCTGCTGCTGTTCGTGGTCGGCGACATCCTCGGGACCGGGATCTACGCCCTCACCGGGCAGGTCGCGGCCGAGGTGGGCGGGGCCGCGTGGCTCCCCTTCGTGATCGCGTTCGTCGTCGCCACGCTCACCGCCTGCTCCTACCTGGAGCTGGTGACGAAGTACCCGCAGGCGGCGGGCGCCGCGCTCTACGCGCACAAGGCGTTCGGGATCCACTTCGTCACGTTCCTCGTCTGCTTCACCGTGATGGCGAGCGGGATCACCTCGGCCTCCGCCGCCTCGGGCGCCTTCGCGAGCAACTTCGCGATCGGCTTCGGGCTCGGGGACGGCGCGGGGACGCGGCTGAGCATCGCGCTGGTGTTCATGGTCTGCATCGCCCTGGTGAACCTGCGCGGTGTCGCCGAGAGCGTCGGGCTGAACGTGGTGCTCACCCTGATCGAGCTCTCGGGCCTGCTGCTGGTGATCTTCGTGTGCTTCTTCGCGGTGTTCGGCGGGCAGGCCGACTTCTCGCGGGTGGTCGCGTTCGAGGCGCCGGAGGACAAGTCGCTGCTGCTCGCGGTGAGCACCGCGACCTCGCTGGCGTTCTTCGCGATGGTCGGATTCGAGGACTCCGTGAACATGGCGGAGGAGACGAAGGAGCCCAGCCGCATCTTCCCGCGCGTGATGCTCACGGGTCTCGGCATCACCGCCGTGGTCTACGTGCTCGTATCCACGCTCGCCGTCGCGATCGTCCCCGTGGGGGAGCTGGCCGGCAACGACACTCCGCTCGTCACGGTCGTCGAGGCCGCGGCGCCCGACTTCCCGATCTCGACGCTCCTGCCCTTCATCTCGCTCTTCGCCGTGGCCAACAGCGCGCTGATCAACATGATGATGGCCAGCCGCCTGCTCTACGGGATGAGCCGCCAGGGCGTGCTGCCGCCGTTCCTGCAGAACGTGCTGCGCGGACGGCGCACGCCGTGGGCCGCGATCCTCTTCACGACGGTGATCGCCCTGCTCCTCACCGCCTACGTGTCGCGCGACCCCTCCGACCCCATCGCGGTGCTCCTGGGCGGGACCACGTCGCTCCTCCTGCTGGCGGTCTTCGCCGTCGTCAACGTCTCCGTGCTGGTGCTGCGGCGGCAGCCGGTCGAGCACCGTCACTTCCGGACCCCCACCGTGCTGCCGGTGCTGGGCACGATCGCCTGCGTCTACCTGGTGCTGCCGATCACCTCGGGACGCGACACCGCCCAGTACGGCATCGCGGGGGTGCTGCTCGTGATCGGCGTCCTGCTCTGGGTGGCGACCTTCATCGACCGGCGGGTCCGCGGCTATGCGCGCACCGCGGCGATCGCTCCGGAGGAGCTCGACGCCGATCCCGCGGAGGACGCATCGGGAGCGCACAGCGACGGCATCGGCCGGTCATAGCCGATCCATAGGGAACTCCCGATACTGGAGTCATGAGCACCCCGGCCCCCTCGAAGCACCTCGCCCCCGCGCAGCGCACCCGCCTGAAGCGGGCCGACGGGACGCCGATCCGCGTCCTCGTCGTCGACGACGAGAGCACCCTCACCGACCTGCTCCAGATGGCGCTGCGCTACGAGGGCTGGGAGGTGCGCACCGCCGCCGAGGGCCGCGCCGCGATCACGATCACCCGCGAGTTCCGACCGGACGTGATCGTGCTCGACGTGATGCTCCCCGACATCGACGGCCTCCAGGTCCTGCAGCGGGTCCGCGCGGACGGCAGCGAGACCCCGGTCCTCTTCCTCACCGCGAAGGACGCGCTCGACGACCGGATCGCCGGGCTCACCGCCGGCGGCGACGACTACGTCACCAAGCCCTTCTCCCTCGAGGAGCTGGTCGCCCGGATGCGCGGCCTCATCCGCCGCAGCACCCTGCTCGCCAACGACGCGGACGACCCCGAGGTCGTCGTGGGGGACCTGGTGCTGAACGAGGACAGCCACGAGGTCCGCCGGGGCGGCGACGAGATCGAGCTGACCGCCACCGAGTTCGAGCTGCTGCGCTTCCTGATGCGCAATCCGCGCCGCGTGCTCAGCAAGGCCCAGATCCTCGACCGGGTCTGGTCGTACGACTTCGGCGGCAAGTCGAGCGTGGTCGAGATCTATATCTCGTACCTGCGCAAGAAGATCGACGCCGGCCGCTCGCCGATGATCCACACCGTGCGCGGCGCCGGCTACCTCCTGAAGCCCGCCGACCAGTGAGCCGCACCGGCCGCCCGTCGCTCGGCGACTTCGCGACCCGCTCTGCCCTCCGCGGCTCCCGCCGCGGACGGCGCGCGCCGTGGACTCTGCGGCGGCGGATGGTCGTCGCCGTGGTCGCGCTCGTCGCGGTGACGGCGGGCGTCGTGGGAGCGGTCAGCGTGCTCTCCGCCCGCTCGATCCTCTACGGCAGCACGGACGCGTCGCTCAGCCAGTCGGTCACGCGCCTCCAGGACTTCGACGGGCCGAGCCGCTTCGGCGGGTCGAGCGCGATCGAGCAGGCCACGACCTGCCCGAGCGGATCCTTCGGCGGCGGCCCGAGCCAGAACCTCAGCACCATCACCGCCGTCCAGGGCTCGGACGGCTCCTTCATCGGCGCCTACGTCGACGCCGACGGGGTCTGCCGGCAGTTCTCGGACCCGGCCGACTCGGTGCTCGCGGCGGCCGTCGCCGCAGGGGGCGAGGAGGCGACCATCGAGCTGCCCGGGAGCCTCGGGACCTACCGCGTGCGCGCGGCGGCGGTCGAGGGCTCCGTCGTCGTCGTCGGCGTCCCCCTGGGCGAGGTCGCCGAGACGCTCGCCTCCCTCACCTGGGTGGTCGTCGTGGTGGTGCTGCTGGCGATGCTGCTGGTCGCCCTCGTCGCCACCGCGATCATCCGCGTGGCCCTGCGGCCCCTGGAGCGGGTGGAGGCGACGGCGACCCGCGTGGCCGAGCTGCCGCTGGACCGCGGCGCCGTCGAGCTGGTCGAGCGGGTCCCGGAGGAGGACGCCGACACCCGCACCGAGGTCGGCCGCGTCGGCGCCGCCTTCAACCGCATGCTCGACCACGTCACCGGTGCTCTGGAGTCGCGGCAGGCGAGCGAGGACAAGGTGCGGCAGTTCGTCGCCGACGCCTCGCACGAGCTGCGGACCCCCCTCGCGGCGATCCGCGGCTACGCGGAGCTGCCCCGGCGCGGCGGGACCGAGCTGCCGGAGTCGGCCGCCTACTCCCTCGATCGGATCGAGTCCGCCGCCACCCGGATGACCTCGCTGGTCGAGGACCTCCTCCTGCTCGCCCGCCTCGACGAGGGCCGCGACCTCGAGAAGGAGCCCGTCGACCTGACGCTGCTCGTGATCGAGGCGCTCTCGGACGCGCACGCCGCGGGCCCCGACCACGAGTGGGACCTCGAGCTCCCCGAGGAGCCGATCGAGATCCGCGGCGACGGCTTCCGGCTGCACCAGGTGGTCGCCAATCTGCTGCGGAACGCGACCGTGCACACGCCCCCCGGCACCCGGGTCGTGGCGGCGCTCGCCGAGGAGGTGTCGGAGGGGCGGCCGATCGCGGTCGTGACGGTCACCGATTCCGGCCCGGGCATCGCGCCGGAGCTGGTGCCGGTGCTGTTCGAGCGCTTCGCCCGCGGCGACTCCTCCCGAGCGCGCACGACCGGATCGACGGGGCTGGGCCTGGCGATCGTGGCGGCGGTCGTCGACGCCCACGGCGGGCGCGTCCTCGTCGCGTCCGAGCAGGGGCGCACGAGCTTCCGCGTCGAGCTGCCGGCGGGCTGAGGGCCGGGGCGGCGGTCTCCCGCCGCCCGCCCTACACCGAGACGCCCAGCCGGCGGCGCGCGTCGTCGAGGGTCCGCACCACGGCGACCACCTCGTCGAGCGGGTGCAGCGGCGACTCGGTGCGCCCCTCCGTCACGTACTGCGCGACGTGCAGCGCCTCCCAGGCGAGGCCCTCGCCGCCCTGGAGCGGCGTCTCGTCGATCCACGACCCGCTCTCGGAGCCGCGGGTGAGCGTCACGCCGCCCGGCGTCCAGAACGACGGGTGCACGTCGATCCGCCCCGCCCGCCCCGCGACGCTCGCCGCGTGGCGGGTGTCGGCCAGCACGGTCGAGGTGGCCACCGACTGCACCCCGTGCGCGTGGCTGCCGACGATCGTCGCGGTCGCGTCGACGCCGGTCGAGGTCATGCTGCCGGCGACGACGGTGCTCTGCGGGGTGCCCGCCACCATCGAGACGAAGGAGGAGGCGTAGACGCCGACGTCCAGCAGGCCGCCGCCCGCGAGCGCCGGGTCGAAGATGCGGCTGGAGGGGTCGAAGTCGAAGGCGGCGCCGAAGTCGGCCGAGACGACGGCGGGCGCGCCGACCGCCCCGTCGGCGAGCAGCTGCCGCACGACGTCCATGTGCGGCAGGTAGCGCATCCACATCGCCTCCATCGCGAAGACTCCGGCGTCGCGCGCGGCGTGCACGATCATCTCGGCCTCGCCCGGGGTCGGCGCGAACGGCTTCTCGACCAGGATGTGCTTGCCCGCGGCGATGGCGAGCAGCGCCTGGCGGGCGTGCTCCGAGTGCGGCGAGGCGATGTAGACCACGTCGACCTCAGGATCCTCGACCACGGCCTCGTAGCCGGCCGAGGCCCGCTCGATCCCGAACCGGCTCGCGAACCGCTCCGCGCGCTCCAGCGAGCGGGAGCCCACCGAGACCACGCGCTGCCGGGTGTGCTTCTGCAGCGCCTCGACGAACGAGCCGGCGATCGAGCCGGGCGCGATCACCCCCCAGCGCAGGACGGGGGAGTCGAGGAGGGAGGGGAGTCGGGGCTCGGGGAGCGTCAGTGCCATGCGTCCACGCTAGGGCCCCGTGCCCGGCGGGGGCGAGGGGGTGCGCGGCGGTCCCCTAGGGTGTGACGGCACGCGCAGTCGCGGGCGGAGGAGGACGTCATGCCCGAGTGGTACACCCTGGGCGTCGTCGCCCTCGTGATCGTCGTGGTGGTCGTCGCGATCGTGCGCTTCCGGTTCAACCCGGTGCTGGCGCTGGCCGTCGGAGCCGCCGCGATCGGCCTGCTCACCGGGCTCGGCCCCGTCGACACCGTCTCCACGATGACCACCGGCTTCGGCGAGGTGATGATGGAGGCGGGCCTCCTGATCGGCTGGGGCGTGCTCATCGGCGCGATGCTCAACGAGATGGGCGCCGTCGTCCGGCTCGTCGAGGGCCTGCTGCGCGTCTTCGGCCGCCGCGGGATCCCCTACGCGCTGGGCCTCTCCTTCGCCACTTACCTGCAGACGATCTTCGTCGACGCGCTGATCGTGATCGCGGCCCCGCTCGCGCGCCGGATCGCGCCGCGGCTGGGGCGCGCCGGCACCGGCATCGTCGCCGTGACCTTCGCCGTCGGGCTCGAGACGGGCATCGTGATGATGGTGCCCGGCTTCGCCGCGGTCGCGCTCGCGGGGCTGCTCGGAGTGCCGCTGGGCGTGATGATGCTCGGCGGATTCGCGGTGGTGGCGCCGACGGTCGTGGTCACGATCCTGCTGATGTCGCTCGCGTTCCGCCTCGGCTTCTGGGACCCGGCGCGCGACGAGCAGCTGGTCGTGCGCGACGACACGACCGGGCTCGCGACGGTGGGGGCGTCGCCCGCCGCGGACGGCGGACGGCTGCCGTCGTTCGGAGCGCGGGGGAGCGGCGGGGCGTCCTCGAGCGGAGCCGGAGCGGCATCGGGCGGCTCGTCCGGCTCGTCCGTCGAGGACGCGGCGGGTCCCGCCGGAGCGCAGGACGCCCACGCCGCCCGCGAGCGCCCGCTCCTGCTCCTCTTCGCGCCCATGCTCCTCGCCCTCCTGCTCATCGCCGCGCAGGCGGTGCTCACCGTCTCCGGGGTCGAGCTGCCGGTGCTGCAGTTCCTCGGGAACCCCGTCATCGCGCTCCTCCTCGCCGTGATCGGCACCGGAGTGGTCGGCCGGTCCACCGTGGGAACCGCGCGGATGGAGAAGGCGGTCGCCAAGGGCTTCCAGGACGGTGGGCAGATCTTCCTGCTCACCGGCGTCGGCGGGGCGCTCGCCGCGGTGATCGCGCAGGGCGACCTCGGCGAGATCCTGAAGGGCTACTTCTCGACCTCGGCGACCGCGCCGCTGCTGCTCGTCTGGGTGATGGCGGCCGTGCTGCACATCGCGGTCGGCTCGGTCACCCTCTCGGCGATCACGGCGGCCGGAGTCGTCGCGCCGGTCGCCGCGACACTCGGCCTCGACCCGCTGCTGATCGCACTCGCCGCGGGCTCCGGCGCGCTGTTCTGCATCCACGTCACCTCGAACACCTTCTGGCTGCTGCAGAGCTTCCTCGGCCAGTCGGTCCGCGGCGCCCTCAAGTCCGTGACCGTCGGCGTCTCCCTCGCCTCCGTCCTCGCGCTCGGCGCCACGCTCGTCCTCTCCCTCTTCCTCTGACCGGGCCCTCCCTCCTCCTTCCGCCGGATGCCACTCGGGTACTCGAGTCGCCGGGCCAGGCGTACCGAAGAGGCATCTCGCGGAGCTGACCCGGCCGACACGTGACGGAAACATGGAGCCTCTATCTTCCTGAGAGGGTTCACATCCGATTCGGAGATCCAGACGCCGACGGGGGCCCGATCCGTTCCGTCACGCCTCGACAAGGGAAGAACTCCGCTTGAGATCTCGAACCGCCCTCGCCTCCGGATGCGCCGCGCTCGCGCTCGCCGCCGGCGGCCTCCTGGTCGCCCCGCCGGCGACCGCCACGACCGCAGCACCCGCCGACTACACCCGCGTGGACATCGTGCGTCCGCCGTCCGCTCCGATCGCGGTGCCGACCAGCTACCCGCAGCAGACCCCGCTGACCGAGGTGCCCGTCGACCCGACCGACGCCTCGCTCCTGCGCGGAGTCACCCCCTACGACGCCATCGCGCCTCAGCTGAACGCGCTCGCCGCCCGCTCCGACCGGGTCTCGACCCAGGTGGTCGGGAAGTCCGGCCTCGGCCGCGACATCTACCTGGTCACCGTCACCGCCCCCGAGACCGAGGCCGAGACGGCTCAGCAGGCCGAGTGGCGCGACCGGCTCAAGTATGAGCCCGCCGCCGCGGCCGCCGACGCCGAGCTGCTGGACGGCTACAAGGTGCCGGTCTGGTTCAACGGCAACATCCACGGCAACGAGTGGGAGGGCAGCGACGCGATCCTCGAGTACATCGAGGGCGTCGCCACCGCCGAGGACGCGGAGACCGAGGCGCTGCTCGAGGGCAACCGCCTCTACTTCACCGTCACCAACAACCCCGACGGCCGCGCCCTCGGCCAGCGCGCCGTCGCCGCGGGCTACGACCCGAACCGCGACATGATCACCGGAGCCACCAGCGAGGCGGCCGTGATCCGCGACCTCTCGAGCGTCCTCCAGCCCACGTACTTCATCGACATCCACGGCTACACCGGGATCCTCCAGGTCGAGCCCTGCGGCCCGCCGCACGGCGAGAACTACGAGTACGACCTCTTCCTCCCGCACGCGTACGCGACCGCGCTGGAGATCGAGCGCCGCGTCGTCGAGGCCGACGTGCCCGGCAACACCTACCTCGCCGAGGACGGCAGCGCCACGACGGACAACACCGGGAAGATCCTCATCCCCTACCGCGACATCCGCGCGGGCTGGGACGACTGGCCCCCCATCTTCGCCCCGCAGTACGTCGCCTTCCAGGGCGCGATCACCAACACGGTGGAGCTTCCGCTCGGCCGCACGGCCAACAGCACTCCGGAGGAGATCGCCCAGGGCCAGGCCAACGCGGACATCGACGTCGAGGTCGCCGGGATCGTCATGGACGCCTCCGTCGACTACATCGAGGCCAACCGCGACGCGCTCCTGAGCAACCAGGTCGCCATCTTCGAGCGCGGCGTCACCGGCGCCCCCGCCATCGAGATCCCCGCCGACGTCTCCGCGGCCGACCTGCCCGCGGGCGTGCCGACCGAGTGGACCGAGATCTGGGACGAGACCGACGTCTACACGACCGAGTACCCGCGCGCCTACGTCATCCCCGTCGACGGCACGCAGCGCTCCGTCTCGGACGCAGAGACCCTCGTCGCGCAGCTGCTCGCCCACGGCGTCGAGGTGTCGCGGACCACGGCCGCCACGAGCGTCGGAGGAGTCTCCTACCCCGCGGGCACCTACCTGGTCGACATGCACCAGTCGGTCCGCGGCCTCGCCAACGTCCTCCTCGCCGACGGCAGCGACATCTCGAGCCGCGTGCCCGAGATGTACGACGTCTCGGCCTGGAGCCTCTCGCTCCTCTGGGGCGCCGACGTGCAGGCGATCGGCTCCACCACCGACGCCCTCCCGGCCGTCGGCCTGGAGCCGGTGACCGCCGTGGCTCCGGTCGGCTCCGTCCCGGCAGGCGCCGACTACCTCGCCTTCGAGCCGCGCGGCGTCCTGGAGTACCAGGCCGTCAACGCGCTGCTGGCCGACGGCGTCGCTCTCGAGCAGTTCGAGGACGGCACCATCGCCCTGCGTGCCGACGCCGCCGGGCTCGCGGCCGCCGAGGGAGCCGCCGCCGTCTTCGGCGTCGACTTCACGGCGACCACCGCCGACCGCGTGCGCGCCGAGGACGGGAAGGCGCTCGACGCCCTCCGCGTCGCCTACTCCGGCACGAACGAGGACCGCGACGCGCTGGCCAAGCTCGGCTTCGCCGATGCGGTCGCCGTCGACGCGGCCGCGCTCACCGCGGGCACCGCGACCCTCGAGGGTGCCGACGTGCTCTACGTAGGACGCGCCCTCTCCTTCACCCCGGAGCAGGCCGCGGGCCGCACCGTGGTCGAGGAGTTCCTCGCGGCGGGCGGCGACGTCGTCGGCCGCGGTGGCGCTGGAGCGGCCTTCGTGTCCGACTTCGGCCTGGCCGAGCTGACCGCGCAGACCGGCACCAGCGGCTCCAACGGCATCGTCTCGGTCGAGACGCCCGCCGGCGGAGTCCTGGGCGACTACCCGCAGGACACCGCGTTCGTCTCGCCGGCACTGTGGTTCGCCGGGTTCGACGAGTCGGTCGCGGTCGAGCAGAGCTACTCGGAGGACGGCACGTTCGTCGCCGGGCACTGGGTCGACTCCGAGGGTCAGTCCCGGAGCGACGCGGCCGGGCAGGCCTCGGCCGTCTCGTTCTCGACGGAGTCGGGCACCGAGGGCTTCCTCTTCGGCACCTCGCCGGTGTTCCGCAACCACCCGGTCGGAGCGTTCAGCGACGTCGCCCGGGCGCTGCTCGCCGTGGCGCCGGAGGGCGCCGCCGTCGAGCTGCCGGGGACCCCGGAGCCCACGCCGACGCCGGAGCCGACCGGCTCGCCGGAGCCGACCGCGACTCCCGAGCCCACGGCGACGCCCGAGCCGACGGCGACGCCCGAGCCCACCGCGACGCCCGAGCCGACCGTGAGCCCCGAGCCCACGTCGACCCCCGAGCCCACGTCGACCCCGGAGCCCACGCCGACCCCGGAGCCCACCGTCGTGCCGACGGCCGGACCGACCGCCACGGCCGCGCCGATCACCGCACCGACCGGCCCCGGCGGCCTCCCCTCCACCGGAGTGGAGACCGGCTCCTGGCTGCTGCTCTCGGGAGGTGCTGTCGCCCTCGGCCTCGGCTCGCTCCTGATCGCCCGCAGCCGTCGCCGCGAGGACCGGGTAGGGCTTCTCGGGCACGCCCTCTGCGGGCCGCACGTCGACGTGGGCGACGTCGTAGGCGTGCTCGAACAGCCAGTCGGCCATCGCGT
>NZ_PSUU01000049.1:0-23794 GCF_002932015.1 Rathayibacter sp. AY1H3 | reverse complement strand
CGGAGCCGGCGGTCGGCCGCTCGATGACCACGTCGAGCCAGGACTCCGCGACGCCGTCCAGCATCCCGGCGCCCCACTCCACGACGACCACCGCGCGCGGCTTCGCGCTGACCGCGATCATCACCGGGTTCGCCGGCATCGCCGTCTCGCTGATCTACCTGGCGGTCTTCCTCGTCTTCGTCGTGGTCGCCCTCGCCGCCGGCACCTCCGGCTACTGAGCCGGCGCGGGCCGCTCGACGCGCTCCGCGAGCAGCGCGCGGTGGCGCCCGGCGATCCGCGTCAGGATCAGCACCGCGCTGCCGGTGCCGGAGAGGCCCAGCCGCTTGCGGAAGCGGGCGGGGTCGACGTCCACCCCGCGCTTCTTGATCTCGAGCACGCCGATGCCGCGGGTGCGCAGCTCTTTCGCCAGCGTGCGCTCGTCCAGCGGCAGCTCGGCGAGGACTCGGAAGCTGCGGAGGAAGGGCGAGGCGGCCGCATGGTCGCCGGTCAGGTAGGCGATGCCGGGCGAGAGCATCCGCGAGTCGCTGGAGCGCGCGAGCTCGCCTAGAAGGCGCGCGCGGATTGCGGAACCGTCCGGCTCGTGCACGAACGCGCCGAGGGGGCCGACCTCCTCGTCCTCGCTGTCGCCCGCCGCGGTGAGCTCGGAGGAGCCGGTCGCGCCGAGCAGCAGAGCGGAGCGGCGCACGCCCGGGCGCGCCAGAGAACCGAACCAGAGCCCGGTCTCGACCAGCTCCCCGTCGACCGAGACCCACTGCGCCTCGGCGTCCCGCGGCAGGCGCTCGCGGTCGAAGCCGGGACCCACCTTCACGCCCACGGGACGATGCTCGGCCAGGCCGAACGCGAAGTCGAGCGAGGGGGAGTAGTCGTCCGGATCGTCGAGCCGGCGGGTCTCGCGGTGGCCCGCCGTGCGGCGTGCCGGGTCCAGGTAGACGGCGTCGAAGCCGTCGAGGTCGAAGGCCTCGGCCGTCGAGTGCACGGCGCTCGCCGCGGGGAACGGGGCGAGGTTGAAGCTGGCCAGGGTCGCGGTGACCTCGTCGGCCTCGACGGCGGTGACCGCCAGGTCGATCGCGGCCATCGCGAGGGCGTCGCCGCCGATCCCGCTGCCGAGGTCGGCGACGCGCGCCGCTCCCGCCGCGGCGAACCGGCCGGCGTGCAGGGCGGCGACGCGCAGCCGCGTCGCCTGCTCGAGTCCCGTGTCCGTGAAGAGCATCGAGCGGGCGAACTCTCCGAACTTCGCCTCCGCCTTCTGCCGGAGCCTCGCCTGGGTGAGCACCGCGGCGACGAGGACGGGGGAGTGGCCGGCGGGACCGGGACGGAGCCGTGCTGCTCGTCGGAGCCGGGGCCGGGACGGGTGCTGTCGTCGCTCATAGCGCGAGTCTAGCCAGCACCCGGGCGGCGGCGGAGGGGTTCCGTCCGCTCACGCGGGCAGGTAGCCGCCGTCGCGCAGGTCGCCGACGAAGGCCGTCCAGGCGAGGTAGGCGATCACCGCGAGGACGATCGCGAGGTAGCCCAGCACGAAGCCGGCGACCGCGAGACCGCGGCCGCGCTGTCCGGAGCGTCGGGCCTGGGCGAAGCCGATGTGGCCGAGGACGATGGCGGCGGGCGCCAGCCCCAGCAGTCCGCACACCAGAGCCGCGACCGCGAGCGGATTCATCGGCGGGCGGCGGGGCGGGAGACCGGGGTAGGGATCGGCGGCGGCCGTCGGCGGCGGGTAGGCCGCCGACGGCTCGCCGAGCGGAGGGGCGAACGGCGCGGGCGCCGGTCCGGTCTGCGGTCCGGGCGCGGTGTCGTCGGTCACGGTGTCCTCCTGGTGGTGCGGGCGCCCCCGAGCCTCGGAGGCGTGTCGATCAGTACCCGGTCGAGGGCATGGTCGCCGCGATCGAGAAGAGCGCGACGAACGAGATGATGGTGATGATGATCGCGACGAAGCCGATGATGACGGCGGCGAGGGCGAGGCCGCGGCCCTTCTCCCCCGTGCGCTTGATCTGCGACAGGGCGATGAAGCCCAGCACGATGCCCACGATGGAGACGAAGAACGAGGCGATGAAGCCGATGATCGCCAGGATGTTGTAGCGGTCGGACGCGGGCGTGTACGGAGTGGTCATGGAATCCCCCAGGGTCAGGAACGAGCAGATGCGGCCAAGAGTGGCAGTGGCACGATCCGCCTGTCAAAAAGCTGGACGGCGCTTGCGCGGCCCGGCCGCCGCCCGGTAGAGGCCTCAGCGGACCTGGATCTCGGTGACCGGGAGGGTCGAGTCGGCCCCGAAGCCGAGCCCCGACGGCGGATGCCCCGCCTCGATCAGCTGCGCCGCCAGTGCGGCGATCATCGCGCCGTTGTCGGTGCAGAGCGAGAGCGCCGGGATCCGCAGGGTCACTCCCGCGGCCGCGCACCGCTCCTCCGCCAGCGCGCGCACCCGGGCGTTGGCGACCACGCCGCCGCCGAGCAGGAGGCGCGGCACGCCCCGGTCGCGGCAGGCGGCGAGCGCCTTCGTGAGCAGGACGTCGGCGACCGCCTCGCGGAAGCTCGCCGCGACGTCGGCCACGGGCACCTCCTCCCCCGCGTCCTGGCGCTTCTCGACCCAGCGGGCGACCGCGGTCTTCAGCCCTGAGAACGAGAAGTCGTAGCGGTGGCGCTCGAGGTCCTTCGGCAGGCTGAGCCCGCGGGGGAAGCGGATCGCCTTCGGGTCCCCGTCCGCCGCCACCCGGTCGATCTGCGGTCCGCCCGGATAGGGCAGGCCCAGGACTCGCGCCACCTTGTCGAAGGCCTCGCCGGCGGCGTCGTCGATGGTCTCGCCGAGCAGCTCGACATCCGACACCAGATCGCGCACGTGCAGGAGCGAGGTGTGCCCGCCCGAGACCAGCAGCGCGATCGTCGGCACCTCGACGGGGCTGCCCTCGCTGCCGTCGGCCCGGAGGACGTCGGCTCCCACGTGGCCGACGAGGTGGTTCACGGCGTAGAGCGGCAGGCCGAGCGAGACGGCGAGCGCCTTCGCCGCTCCGACGCCGACCATGAGGGCGCCCGAGAGCCCCGGTCCGCTGGTGACCGCGATCGCGTCCAGGTCGCCGAGCGCGACACCGGCCTCGGAGAGCGCCGCGTGCAGGGCGGGCTCGAGCGCCTCCAGGTGCGCCCGGGCGGCCACCTCGGGCACGACGCCGCCGTAGCGGGCGTGCTCCTCCATCGAGGAGGCGATGGTGTTCGAGAGCAGCGTCGTGCCGCGGACGATGCCGATCCCCGTCTCGTCGCAGCTGGTCTCGATGCCGAGGACGAGGGGTCCGGTGCTCACGGGGTCTCCTGGGTCGGGGTCGGCGGCAGGCGCATCACGATCGCGTCCACTCCGTCGGGCTGGTAGTAGGCGGGGCGGACGCCGATCTCCTCGAAGCCCTCCGAGCGGTAGAGGGTCTGCGCGGCGGGGTTGTCGGCGCGGACCTCGAGGAAGACCTCGCGGGCGCCTCGCTCGCGGGCCGCCTCGAGGAGCGCGCGCAGCAGTCGACGGCCGAGGCCGGTGCGGCGGACCCGGGCGACGACCGCGATCGTCTGCACGTCGCCCTCGTGAGCGCCGACGGGGCAGAGGAGCCCGGCGTAGCCGACCACCTCGCCGTCCTGCTCGGCGACCAGGTACCGGGTGTGACGGCTCCGGATCTCCTCCGCCATCATCCCGCGCGACCAGGCGTCGCCGGCGAACTCGGACTCCTCGATCGCCATGACGGCGTCGAGGTCGTCCGCCTGCGCGTCGCGGAGCACGGCCTCGCTCATGCGGTCACCCGCTTGGGGCCGGCCGACAGCGTGACGTCGGGCGAGCGGAGGTAGAGGGGCTCGTCCGCGGCACCGGGCCGACCGGCCGCGCGCAGGCGGGCAGCCACGACTCCGAGCTCGCCGGCGGAGACCGACTCGGCCTCCAGGCGCGGGAGCTCCGGATGCGGGAGGGCAGGCGGCTTGTCCAGGCCCGGGCCGGCGAGGCGGACGGGGAGCCCCTGATCGTCGAGCCCGTCGTAGGCGCTCCAGTACAGCTCTCGGCGGCGGGCGTCGGTGACGACGAGGAAGCCCGCGGCGCGCCCGTGCCGCAGCGCGGCGAGAGCGATCGCGTCGTGCGAGACCACGGGGAGGGTGGGGACGCCGCGGCCGAGCGCGAAAGCCCGGGCGGCGGCGATCCCGACCCGGAGGCCGGTGAAGGGGCCGGGGCCCATGCCCACGGCGACCGCCTCGATGCCCCCGGGAGCCACGTCCGCCGCCTCGAGCGCCTCCTGGATCAGCCGGCCGACCACCTCCGCGTGGCGCATGGTGTCGGTCTCGGTGCGCTCCGAGCGCACGGCGCCCGCGGAGTCGACGACGGCGACGGAGGTTCCGGAGGAGGTGTCGATCGCGAGGAGCACGCGTCCAGGGTACCCGCGGGCTCAGCTCCAGCCGGTGCCGCGGAAGCGGACGGTCCGCGGCTCGATCGGCTCCTCGCCCTCCTCGGCGTCGGAGCCGGCGGTCGGCCGCTCGATGACCACGTCGAGCCAGGACTCCGCGACGCCGTCCAGCATCCCGGCGCCCCACTCCACGACGACCACCGAGCGCGCCGGATCGAGGTCGAGGTCGTCGAGCTCGACCGGCGAGCCCACGCGGTAGGCGTCGACGTGCACGAGCGGCGGCCCGTCGTGCAGCGGCGGGTGCGTCCGCGCGATCACGAAGGTGGGGCTCGTCACGGGACCCCGCACGTCGAGGCCCTCGCCGAGCCCGCGCGTGAAGGTCGTCTTGCCCGCGCCGAGCGGCCCGGTCAGCACCAGCAGGTCGCCGGCGCGCAGCACTCGGCCGAGCTCGCGGCCGAGCTCCGCCATGGCCTCCGGATCGGCGACCTCGACGACGCGGTCCGCGAACCAGGAGCGCTCAGGCACGGCCGTCCGCCGCGCTCAGCAGCCGCCGCTGGACCCGCGGCCCGAGCCGGGTGACCAGCTCGTAGTTGATGGTGCCGCACCACCGCGCCCACTCGTCTACCGAGGGGACGCCGGTCGTCGGGTCGCCCCAGAGCGTCACCGGGTCGCCCGTCGCGACGCTCGCATCCCCCACGTCGACGACGAACTGGTCCATCGCGACCCGCCCGGCGATCCGGTGGCGGCGGCCGCCGATCGAGACCTCCGCGACGCCGGAGGCGCTCCGCGGGATGCCGTCCGCGTAGCCGAACGGCACGAGCGCGAGGGTCGTCCCGCCCTCGGCCCGCCAGGTGTAGTCGTAGCTCACGCCGGTCCCGTGGGGCACCCGGCGGACGCCGGCGACGCGGCCCTGCAGCGTCATCGCCGGGACGAGCCCGAGCTGGAGCGAGGTCTCGTCCTCGAACGGCGAGAGTCCGTAGAGGGCGATGCCGCTGCGCACCATGTCGAGGCGGGCCTCCGGGAGGCGCAGCGCCGCCGCCGTCGCCGCGAGGTGCAGGACCGGCGCCTGCACCCCGTGCGCCGCCAGCACGGCCTCGGCGCGGCGGAGGAGCGCGAGCTGGGCGAGGTCGTCCTCGCGCGAGGTGTTGGACAGGTGCGAGAACAGCCCGGTGAGGTGGACGGTGCCGCGAGCGCTGTGACGGGCGAGCGCCTCCGCCAGGTGCGGCCACTCCTCCTCCGCGGCGCCGTTGCGACTGAGGCCCGTGTCGACCTTGAGCTGCACGGCCGCGCGCACGCCGCGGTCCTCCGCCGACTGCGCGAGCGTGTCGAGCTGGTCGACCGAGGAGACGGCGACGTCGATCGAGTGCTCGAGCGCCGCGTCGAAGTCCTCGCCGGGGTCGTGCAGCCAGCAGAGGATCGGAGCGACGACGCCTGCCTCGCGCAGGGCCACGGCCTCCCGCAGCTCCGCGGTGCCGAGGGCGTCCGCGCCGCCGTCGAGCGCCGCCTGCGCCGCGGCCAGGGCGCCGTGCCCGTAGCCGTTGGCCTTGACGACGGCCATCAGCCGGCGGGCGCCGGTGAGCTCGCGCAGACGCGCGGCGTTCGCCGCCATCGCGTCGACGTCGATCACCGCCTCTCGGTACGACGCGGGGACGCTCACGACTCTGCCACCACGAACGCGCAGGCTACGCCCGCGTCGTGCGTCATCGAGAGGTGCACGCGCGTGATCCCGCGCGCCTCCGCGGCCGCCCGGGCCGGGCCGTGCAGCGCGAAGGACGGATTCCCGTGCTCGTCCCGCTCGACGACCATGTCGTGCCAGCGGGCGCCCACGGAGTCGCCGAGCGCCTTGATCAGCGCCTCCTTGGCGGCGAAGCGGCCCGCCAGCGAGGCGACGGGGAGCGAGCGTTCGCTCTCGGCGAACAGCCGGTCGCGGAGCCGGGGCGTGCGCGTCAGCGAGCGCTCGAAGCGCGCGAGGTCCACGACGTCCACCCCGATCCCCACGATCACGGCTCGATCACTCGACCGTGACCGACTTGGCGAGATTGCGCGGCTGGTCGACGTCGAGGCCCTTGGCGGCGGCGAGCTCCATCGCGAACATCTGCAACGGGGTGACGGCGAGCAGCGGCTCGAACAGCGGGTCGGCGAGCGGGATCGGCACGACCTCGTCGGCGATCTGGATCGCGGCCGTGTCGCCCTGCTCCGCGATCGCGATGACGCGGGCGCCGCGGGCCTTGATCTCCTGGATGTTCGAGATCACCTTGCGCTGCAGCTCGTACGACTCGCTCGGGCTCGGCACGATCACGAAGACGACCTGGCCCGGCTCGATCAGTGCGATCGGGCCGTGCTTGAGCTCGCCCGCCGCGAAGCCCTCGGCGTGGATGTAGGCGAGCTCCTTGAGCTTCAGCGCGCCCTCGAGCGCCACCGGGTAGCCGACGTGGCGGCCGAGGAACAGCACCGCACGGGTGTCGGCCATCCAGCCGGCCAGCTGGGCGATGTCGTCGGAGGCGTCGAGCACGCGGGAGAGCTTCTCCGGGATCGCGGCGAGCTGAGCCGCCTGCGAGGCGACGAGCTCGGTGGAGGCGGCACCGCGCACCGCGGCCAGGTGCAGCCCGAAGAGGTAGAGCGCCGCGATCTGAGCGACGAAGGCCTTGGTCGAGGCGACCGCCACCTCCGGGCCCGCGTGCGTGTAGAGCACGGCGTCCGACTCGCGCGGGATCGTCGCGCCCTGGGTGTTGCAGACCGAGAGCGTCTTGGCGCCGTGCTCGCGGGCGTACTTGACCGCCATCAGCGTGTCCATCGTCTCGCCGGACTGGCTGATCGAGACGACGAGGGTGCGCGGGGTGAGCACCGGGTCGCGGTAGCGGAACTCGTGGCTGAGCTCGACCTCGACGGGGACGCGCGCCCACTTCTCGATCGCGTACTTGGCGACCATGCCCGAGTAGGCGGCCGTGCCGCAGGCGATGATCGTGATGCGGTCGATCTCCGTCAGCACCGGGCCGAGCGCGTCGAGCTCCGGCAGCGTGATCGCGCCCTCGTGGATGCGGCCGCGGAGCGTGTTCGCGACGGCCTCGGGGCCCTCGGTGATCTCCTTGGCCATGAAGCTCGACCAGCCGCCCTTCTCGGACGCCGACGCGTCCCAGGCGATCTCGAACGGCTCGGTCTCGACGGGGTTGCCGAAGAAGTCGGTCACCGTGACGAGCTCCGGGGTGATCGTGACGATCTGGTCCTGGCCGATGGCGACCGCGCGGCGGGTGAACTCGACGAACGCCGCGACGTCGGAGCCGAGGAAGTTCTCCCCGTCGCCCAGGCCGATCACGAGCGGCGAGTTGCGGCGCGCGCCGACGACCACGCCGGGCTGGTCCTGGTGCAGGGCGAGCAGGGTGAACGCGCCCTCGAGGTGCGCGACGACGGCCTGGAAGGCGAGCACGAGGTCGCCGGTGCGGCGGTACTCGCGGGCGATCAGGTGCGCGGCGACCTCGGTGTCGGTCTCGCTCTCGAAGACGGCGCCCTCGGCGAGCAGCTGCTCCTTGAGCGGCTGGAAGTTCTCGATGATGCCGTTGTGGATGACGGCGAGCCTGCCCTCGTCCGCGAGGTGGGGGTGGGCGTTGCGGTCGGTCGGGCCGCCGTGCGTCGCCCAGCGGGTGTGGCCGATGCCCGTGGTGCCCTCGGCCAGCGGGTGCGCTTCGAGGTCGTCGACGAGGACGCTGAGCTTGCCCGAGCGCTTGCGGCTGTCGAGCTGCCCGTCGGCGTCGATCACGGCCACGCCGGCCGAGTCGTAGCCGCGGTACTCCAGACGCTTCAGGCCCCCGAGCAGCACGGCCAGGCTGTCGCGCTCACCGACGTATCCAACGATTCCACACATGCGCTCGATTCTAAGCGGCGCGGAGGCGCCTCCCGCGGCGTCGGGCACCCGGCGGGGCGGACGCTAGGATCGGTCCCCATGCCGTCGTCTCCTCGCGATCCCGCTCGCGACGCGCACCCCTCCCCCTTCGTCGAGATCGTCCGCTCCGACTGGGCCGAGCTCGCCCGCACCACGGAGCTGCCGCTGTCGGAGACCGAGGTCGTGCAGCTGCGGGGGCTGGGCGACCGGCTGAGCCTGACCGAGGTCGCGGAGGTCTACCTGCCGCTCTCGCGCCTGCTGAGCCTGTACGCCGGTGGCGCGCGGCACCTGCACCGCGCGACGAGCACGTTCCTCGGGGAGCGCGCGCAGCCGACTCCGTTCGTGATCGGCGTCGCGGGGTCGGTCGCGGTGGGCAAGTCGACGATCGCGCGCCTGCTGCGGGAGCTGCTCGCCCGCTGGGAGGACACGCCCCGCGTCGAGCTGGTGACCACCGACGGCTTCCTGCTGCCCAACCGCGAGCTGGAGCGCCGCGGTCTGATGAGCCGCAAGGGTTTCCCCGAGTCGTACGACCGGCGGGCGCTGCTGCGCTTCGTCTCGGAGGTGAAGGGCGGGGCCGCGGAGGTGCGCGCGCCGTTCTACTCGCACCTCTCCTACGACATCGTCCCCGACGCCGAGATCGTCGTGCGGCGGCCGGACGTGCTGATCGTCGAGGGCCTGAACGTGCTGCAGCCGCCGGTGCCCGGTCACGGCCTGGCGGTCAGCGACCTGTTCGACTTCACCGTCTACGTCGACGCCCGGACCAGCGACATCGCGCGCTGGTACGAGGAGCGCTTCCTCACCCTGCAGCAGGGCGCGTTCGCGAATCCGAACTCCTACTTCCACCGCTACGCGGCGCTCAGTCCGGACGAGGCCCGTGAGCGCGCGCGGAGCATCTGGGCCGCGATCAACGAGCCGAACCTGCTGCAGAACGTGCGCCCCACCCGCTCCCGCGCAAGCCTGGTCCTCCGCAAGCAGGCCGATCACACGGTCTCCTCGGTCCTCCTCCGCAAGATCTGACCGCGCCCCCGGTCGCTGTTCGCCGCCGCGCGCACCGCGCAGCCACCGACCTCCTCGAACCCCTCCACCGCAGGATCGGTGCAGGCTCGGGACCACCCGCGAGCCGTCGGCGGGAATCGCGTGCCAAGCGATTCACGCGCGGCGAACGCGCCCCGCTCTACCCATCGCAACCACCTCGCGAAGCCGACCGCGAGGGGCCGCGCAGGGAGCGGCCCCTCAACGAACACAGCCGTCGTGGGAATCGCGTGCCAAGCGATTCCCGCGCGGCGACCGCGACACGCTCCGCCCGCGCAACCCCCTCGCGAAGCCGACCGCGAGGGGCCGCGCAAGTAGCAGCCCACCAACGAACACAGCCGTCAGCGAGAATCGCGTGCCAAGCGATTCACGCGCGGCGACCGCGACCCGCTCAACCCAGCGCGACCACCTCCACAAGCCGACCGCGAAGGGCCGCGCAGGGAGCGGCCCCGCAACGAACACCGCCGTCGTGGGAATCGCGTGCCAAGCGATTCACCCGCGGCGAACGCGCCCCGCTCCACCCATCGCAACCACCTCGCGAAGCCGACCGCGAGGGGCCGCGCAGGGAGCGGCCCCGCAACGAACACAGCCGCGTGCCAAGCGATTCACCCGCGGCGAACGCGCCCCGCTCCACCCATCGCAACCACCTCGCGAAGCCGACCGCGAGGAGCCGCGCAGGGAGCGGCCCAACCCACGAGCCGTCGTGGGAATCGCGTGCCAAGCGATTCACCCGCGGCGAACGCACCCCGCTCCACCCATCGCGACCACCTCCCCAAGCCGACCGCGAGGAGCCGCGCAGGGAGCGGCTCCTTAAGAACGCAGCCGCTCGAGCACGACCGCGGCGAGCGATTCGGCGAGGCGGTCGGCCGTCTCCTGCGTCTTCGCCTCGACCATGACGCGCACCATCGGCTCGGTGCCGGAGGGGCGCAGGAGCACGCGGCCGTCGCTGCCGAGCTCGGCGGTGGCGTCGGCGACGGCGGAGGCGATGACCTCGTCGTCGCGGACGCCCTCGCGGTCGACGCCGCGCACGTTGAGGAGGGTCTGCGGGAAGACGGACATGACTGCGGCCAGGTCGGCGATCGTGCGTCCGGTCCGGGCCATCTCGGCCGCGAGCTGGAGGCCGGTGAGCACCCCGTCGCCGGTGGTGGCGTAGCGGCTCATGATGACGTGGCCGGACTGCTCCCCGCCGAGCGAGTAGCCGCCGTCGTTCATCGCCTCGAGGACGTAGCGGTCGCCGACCGCGGTCTCGATGACGCGGATGCCGGCGGCGCGCATGGCGAGCTTGAGGCCGAGGTTGCTCATGACGGTGGCCACGAGGACGTCGTCGCGCAGGGCGCCGCGGCGGGCCATGGCTGTCGCGAGGATCGCCATGATCTGGTCGCCGTCGACGATGCGGCCCTCCGCGTCCACTGCGAGGCAGCGGTCGGCGTCGCCGTCGTGGGCGATGCCGATGTCGGCGCCGGCCGCGCGGACGGCGTCGGCGACGTTGTCGAGGTGGGTGGAGCCCACTCCGTCGTTGATGTTGAGGCCGTCGGGGTCGTTGCCGATGACGGTGACGGTCGCTCCGGCGTCGGTGAACACTTGGGGCGAGATGCCGGCGGCGGCGCCGTGCGCGCAGTCGATGACCACGTGCAGGCCGTCGAGACGGGTGCCCTCGAGGGATCCGAGCAGGTGGAGGACGTAACGGTCCTCCGCGTCGGAGAAGCGGGTGATGCGGCCGACGTCGGCTCCGGTCGGCGTGAGCGGGGGGACTCCGAGGGCCGCTTCGATGCGGTTCTCGAGCTCGTCCGGGAGTTTGCGTCCGCCTGCGGCGAAGAACTTGATGCCGTTGTCGGCGGCGGGGTTGTGCGAGGCCGAGATCATCACGCCGAAGTCGGCGTTCTCGTCGGCGATGAGGTAGGCGGTGGCGGGCGTCGGGATGACGCCGGCGTCGAGCACGTCGACTCCAGCGCTCGCGAGACCCGCCGCGACCGCGGCTCCGATGAACTGCCCGGAGATGCGGGGGTCGCGGGCGAGCACGGCGACTGGCCGACGGCCCTCGGCCCGGGCGGCCGCTCCGAGTACACGGGCGGCCGCCTGGGCGAGGCCGAGAGCCAGGTCGGCCGTGACCTCGCGATTAGCGAGGCCACGGACGCCGTCTGTTCCGAACAGGCGCGGCATGGTGCGCAGTCCCTTCTCGAGCTGCTGGTCGTGCGGCCGTCAGGCCGCGTCGACTAGCGCTTCGAGAACTGGGACGCCTTGCGGGCCTTCTTGAGACCGGCCTTCTTGCGCTCGATGACGCGGGCGTCGCGGGTCAGGAAGCCCGCCTTCTTCAGGATCGCGCGGTTGTTCTCGCGGTCGATCTCGTTGAGTGCACGGGCGATGGCGAGGCGCAGCGCGCCGGCCTGGCCGGAGGGGCCGCCGCCGGTGATCTTGGCGACCACGTCGTAG
This sequence comes from Rathayibacter sp. AY1H3, assembly GCF_002932015.1. NCBI lineage: Bacteria > Bacillati > Actinomycetota > Actinomycetes > Micrococcales > Microbacteriaceae > Rathayibacter > Rathayibacter sp. AY1H3. Next base: position 12,105 of record NZ_PSUU01000049.1, on the reverse strand, counting down.
GAGCCGATCAGGTCGAGCACCTTGAAGGGGTCGGTGATCAGCTGCTGGTGCAGCTTGTTGGGGAAGTACTCCGCGAACTCGCGGGCGTTGACGGTCATGCCGCCGTTGCCGGGGACGAGGCGCACGCGGGCGATGGCCTGCTTGCGTCGGCCCACGGCTGCGCCGGAGACGTTGAGGACGGCGCGGGGCGTCGTGGACGCCTCGGTGGCCGGGCTTTCGGTGGAGTAGCTCTCGGGAGCCACGTCGATCTGGTCTGCGATCTTCGCCACGGTGTAGGTGATCCTTTGTCTTCGAAGTCTGGGGTGTCGGGGAGGGCCGGAGCCTACTGGGCGACCTGGGTGAAGGCGTACGCCTGCGGCTGCTGGGCCGCGTGGGGGTGCTCGGATCCCGTGTAGACCTTCAGCTTGCGCAGCTGGGCGCGGCCGAGGGAGTTCTTGGGGAGCATGCCGCGGATGGCCTTCTCGACGGCGCGGACCGGGTTCTTCTCGAGGAGCTCGGCGTACGTGGTGGCCGAGAGGCCGCCCGGGTAGCCGGAGTGGCGGTAGGCCTTCTTCTGGAGGAGCTTCTGGCCGGTGAGGGCGACCTTCTCCGCGTTGACGATGATGACGAAGTCGCCCATGTCCATGTGCGGCGCGAAGGTGGCCTTGTGCTTGCCGCGCAGGAGCGCCGCGGCGTGGGTGGCGAGACGGCCGAGCACGACGTCGGACGCGTCGATGACGATCCAGTCGTGCTGGACGTCAGCCGGCTTCGGAGAAAAAGTGCGAGTCACGTGAGTGCTGCTTTCTGGTCGGAGTGAGGTGTTCGTGGATCCCGCTCCGTGGCCGTTCGACCCTCGAGGGGGACGAACCGATCCGGTGGAGGGCTCAACTTCGGGCGCTCGGCACACGGCCGAAAACACCAAGGGTCGACATTACAGCAAAGCCCTCGTGCGGCCAAGCACGGATCGTGGCGGCAGGGGCTCCGGCAGCGGGAGGTGCGACCCGAGCCGCCACGGGTCGCGGGGCGTGGGCGCGCGCCCTCGCCTCACTCCGAGTCCTCCGGGTCCGGCCCCTCGGTCCGCACGGTGCGCTTCGCGCGGGTGAGCAGGGCCCGCTCGGCGAGCGCGTCGTCCTCGGGGTAGTCGACCTCGCGGAGGATGAGGCCGCGGGCCGGCATCACCGCGAACGCGTTGGTCCGTCTGGCGGCGTCGCGGAGCAGCGGGACCGCCCCCGCCTCGAGCTTCCCGGCGCCGACCGCGACGCACGCCCCCACGAGGGCCCGCACCATGCTGTGGCAGAAGGCGTCCGCGCGCAGGTGGGCGTGCAGGACTCCGTCGGCGTCTCGCTCCCAGGTGAAGTCGAGCAGGCTCCGGATGGTGGTGGCCCCTACGCGGGCACGGCAGAACGACGCGTAGTCGTGCAGGCCCAGGAGCGAGCGGGCCGCGGCCGACATCGCGTCGAGGTCGAGGGAGTCGGTGATCCAGGTGGTGTACGTGCGGTCGAGCGGGTGGCGCATCGAGGAGGCGTCGGCCAGCCGGTACTCGTACCGCCGCCAGCGCGCCGAGAACCGCGCGTCGAACCCCTCCGGCGCCTCCGTCACCCGGTGCACCGAGACGTCGGTGTACTGCCCGAGGATCCCGCGGAGCCGCCGCTCCAGGATCGACGCGGGCGGGAACGGCTCCTCCCCCGGTCGGCGCCGGCCGGTGCTGATGCGGCCCCACTGCTCGGGGGTGAGGTCGACGTGGGCGACCTGGGCGCTGGCGTGCACGCCGACGTCGGTGCGCCCGGCGACCGTCACGGTCGGGTGCTGCTCGGAGCGCAGCACCAGGGCGAGCGACTCCTCGAGCACCCCCTGCACGGTGCGGAGGCCGGGCTGCTTGGCCCACCCGGAGAAGTGCGAGCCGTCGTAGGCCAGGTCGAGGCGGACGCGGTGGAGCATCAGACGAGTCTAGAGCGCGCCGTGGTCGCGGCTCAGGCGACCGCGAGCGGGACGTCGACGGCCGCCAGGGCCGAGACCGCCTAGCCGACCAGCGTCGACTGCTCGCCGACCGAGGAGACGATCCGCGCCTCCCAGCCGCCTGCGAGCACGGCCAGCTCGGAGGGAGCGGAGGCGATGCCCTGCATGCCCAGCGAGACCGGCACGGCGCCGAGCGCCTCGCCCGCACCGGTGAAGGTCTCGACGAGGGGCCCGCGGTGCAGCGTCAGCACGACGACCGGGTCGCCGCCGTCGACGGCGTAGGAGCACGTGTCTCCCGCGGCGGTGATCGACACGGTGCCCGCCGTCGAGCCGGCCTCCTGCTCGACCAGGGAGGCGGGGAGAGCGGTCGCGCAGTCCACGCCCTCGCTCGACGGCACGGAGGGCACGGAGGACACGGTCGGTGCGGCCGACGGCACGGGGGTCGTGCTCGCGAGACCCGCCGACTCCGGCACGTCGATCACCTCGCCGGAGGCGCAGCCGCTCACTCCGCCCGCGAGTGCCAGGGCGAGGAGCGCCGCAGCGGCCGAGGAGCGCAGTCGCACAGGAGTCCTCCGAGGATCGTCGGGGCGGACCCCGGGAGCGCCGGTCGTGACGCGGCCGCACCCGACGAGCGCAGCCGTGCCATCCTAAGCGACGATTCGCGCCACTCGGCCCCGTGGAACGACGAGAGCCCCCCGCCCCGGAGGGGACGGAGGGCTCTCGGGAGAGGGGGCGTGACTACTTGGTCGCGCCGGTCTCCTCGACAGGAGCGTCCTGCGCGGCGTCCTCGACGGGAGCGTCCTGCACGGGCGCCTCCTCGACGGGGGTCTCCTCGGCAGTGGGCTCCTCGGCGGGGGCCTCGTCCACCGGAGCGGACACGGGCGCCGTGGCGGTGCGCGACTTCTTCGCCTTGGGCGTGACGGGCTCGAGGACGAGCTCGATCACGGCCATGGGCGCGTTGTCTCCCTTGCGGGGGCCGATCTTGGTGATGCGGGTGTAGCCGCCCTCGCGCTCGGCGACGAGCGGAGCGATCTCGGTGAAGAGCTCGTGGACGACCGACTTGTCGCCGATCGTCGCGAGGACGCGACGGCGGGCGTGCAGGTCGCCGCGCTTGGCGAAGGTCACCAGGCGCTCGGCGAGCGGACGAAGGCGCTTGGCCTTGGTCTCGGTCGTCTTGATGCTCTTGTGCGTGAACAGGGCCGCGGCCAGGTTCGCCAGCAGCAGGCGCTCGTGTGCGGGTCCGCCTCCGAGGCGGGGGCCCTTGGTGGGCTTGGGCATGGGTTTACTCCAGTACTAAAGGGGTGTCAGCAGGTCGGACGCGAGGAGCCGGGGCTCCGGAGCGGAGGACCTAGATGCTCTCGTCGTCGTAGCTGTAGAAGTGGGCGCCGTCGAACCCGGGGACCGAGTCCTTGAGCGACAGGCCGAGCTCCGTCAGCTTCTCCTTGACCTCATCCACCGACTTCTGACCGAAGTTGCGGATGTTCATGAGCTGCGTCTCCGAGAGGGCGACGAGCTCATTGACGTTGTTGATGCCCTCGCGCTTGAGGCAGTTGTAGCTGCGCACCGAGAGGTCGAGGTCCTCGATGGGCATGGACAGCTCGGTCGAGAGGACCGCGTCGACCGGCGCGGGGCCGATCTCGATGCCCTCGGCCGCGTTGTTCAGCTCGCGGGCGAGACCGAACAGCTCGGTCAGCGTGCGTCCGGCGGAGGCGATGGCGTCGCGCGGCGAGATCGCGGCCTTCGTCTCCACGTCCACGACCAGGCGGTCGAAGTCGGTGCGCTCGCCGGCACGGGTGGCCTCGACGCGGTAGGTGACCTTCAGCACGGGCGAGTAGATCGAGTCGACCGGGATCTGGCCGGCCTCGGAGAACTCGCTGCGGTTCTGGGTCGCCGAGACGTAGCCGCGGCCGCGCTCGATCGTGAGCTCGAGCTCGAACTTCGCCTTGTCGTTCAGCGTGGCGATGACGAGCTCCGGGTTGTGGATCTCGACACCGGCCGGAGCCGAGATGTCCGCGGCGGTGACCTGGCCGGCTCCCTGCTTGCGCAGGTAGGCGGTGATCGGCTCGTCGTGCTCGGAGGAGACGACGAGTCCCTTGATGTTCAGGATGATCTCGGTGACGTCCTCGCGGACGCCCGGGACGGTCGTGAACTCGTGCAGGACTCCGTCGATCCGGATGCTGGTGACAGCGGCGCCGGGGATGGAGGACAGCAGGGTGCGACGCAGCGAGTTGCCGAGCGTGTAGCCGAAGCCGGGCTCGAGGGGCTCGATGACGAAGCGGGAACGGAACTCCGAGATGTTCTCCTCGGTGAGCGTCGGACGCTGTGCGATAAGCACTGATGATTCCTTTCGATCACGTGTCCGCTATATGACACGTGCGTTTGCGAGGTGTGGAGTTGTGAAAGAAATGCGCGATCCGTCGGCCGGCCGCACTCCCCGCCCGGAGGCGGTTCGTGCGGCCGGCCGACGGCTGCGAGTGCTGCTTAGACGCGACGACGCTTGGGCGGGCGGCAGCCGTTGTGCGCCTGCGGGGTGACGTCGTTGATCGAGCCGACCTCGAGGCCTGCGGCCTGGAGCGAGCGGATCGCGGTCTCACGACCCGAGCCGGGGCCCTTCACGAAGACGTCCACCTTCTTCATGCCGTGCTCCTGAGCCTGGCGCGCGGCCGACTCGGCGGCGAGCTGGGCGGCGAACGGCGTCGACTTGCGCGAGCCCTTGAAGCCGACTCCACCGGACGAGGCCCAGCTGATGACGGCCCCGGAGGGGTCGGTGATCGAGACGATGGTGTTGTTGAACGTCGACTTGATGTGGGCCTGGCCCACAGCGATGTTCTTCTTCTCCTTGCGGCGCGGCTTGCGCGCGGCCGACTTGGGGGTAGCCAATTCTGTATCTCCTCTAGGTCCGTGTCGCCCGCGTTACTTGCGGCCGGCCTTCTTCTTGCCGGCGACGGTGCGCTTGGGTCCCTTGCGGGTGCGCGCGTTCGTCTTGGTGCGCTGTCCACGGACCGGGAGGCCGCGACGGTGGCGGAGGCCCTCGTACGAGCCGATCTCGACCTTGCGGCGGATGTCGGCGGCGACCTCGCGGCGGAGGTCGCCCTCCACCTTGTAGTTGCCCTCGATGTAGTCGCGGAGCGAGACGAGCTGGTCGTCGCTGAGGTCCTTGACGCGGATGTTGCCGTCGATCCCGGTGTCGCTCAGGGTCTTGAGCGCGCGAGTGCGGCCGACACCGTAGATGTAGGTCAGTGCGACCTCCACGCGCTTCTCGCGCGGGATGTCTACTCCTGCCAGACGTGCCATTGTGGCTTCTCCTGTGAGTGAGTGGAGGTGTGAAGCAGCACCGGTGCCTCGGCCTCCGACCGAAGGTGTCCTCGCCGTCCACCCCGGGGTCGCCGGGGTGCTGCGCGATTTCTGGTGCTGCGGGTGTGTTCAGTTGTGCAGTGGGGGCGGCACGCCGCCCCTGCGCTCCCTCGCGGAAGCAGCGGGACTAGCCCTGGCGCTGCTTGTGGCGGGGGTTGCTGCTGCAGATGACCATCACGTTGCCGTGGCGGCGGATGATCTTGCAGTGGTCGCAGATGCGCTTGACGCTGGGGTTGACCTTCATTGTTCTTGTCCTTGTTTTCGCTGGCGTCGTGCTCCCGGCGGATGCCGGGGCCGTTCCTTACAGGACACGCACGTCGCGAACGTCAGCGGAGCGAACGCCTACTTGTAGCGGTAGACGATCCGGCCGCGGGTCAGGTCGTAGGGGCTCAGCTCCACGATCACCCGGTCCTCGGGGAGGATCCGGATGTAGTGCTGACGCATCTTGCCCGAGATATGGGCGAGAACTTTGTGTCCGTTGGTCAGCTCCACGCGGAACATCGCGTTGGGGAGCGCCTCGACAACCGCACCTTCGATTTCGATGACACCGTCTTTTTTGGCCATAGCCTCACTGTCGTTCGGAAGTAGTGTGTGTACTGGTCGTGCGAATGTTTCCGCGACGAGCCACCACCGGGCGAGAGCCCGGATCGGGGTTCGCGGGCATGCCGGAGCACGCGCAAAACACCAAGGGTCGATGCTACGCGAATCGCGGCCGTTCCGCCACCTCGGGCGTGTCGCCCCCTCCTCCGCCTCCGCGCCCGACGCGCGCCCCCTGCCGGGCCCCGCGTCCGCCGCCGCCTAGGCTGGCTCCGTCGAGCCGGAGGGAGAGCACATGGCGCGCACGACGAGGTCAGCGACCGCGAGGCGGAGCTGGTACTCGCACCCGGTGGTGACGATCCTGGCGGCGATCGCGGTCATCGCCCTGGTGCAGACCTTCTTCGTGAAGGTGTACACGGTGCCGACCGGCTCGATGGAGAACACCCTTCAGGGCGGCGGATTCTTCGGCGACCGCATCCTGGTCGACCGCACCCTCGCCCTCCAGGGCGGGCCGGAGGAGGGCCAGATCGTCGTCTTCTCGCGCGACGCCGACTGGGGCGCGAGCGACGAGGCCGGCAGCCCCCTCTCCGAGATCGTGAAGACGTTCGGCGACGTCACCAGCATCGGCCCCTCCCACGAGGAGTTCCTCGTCAAGAGGCTGATCGCCGAGGGGGGCCACACCGTCTCCTGCTGCGACGCCGACGGGCACGTGCTGGTCGACGGGAAGCCGCTGGACGAGTCCTACGTGTTCGAGGACTTCCCCTTCACCCCCGGGACCCTCGACTGCACGACGAGCCCCGCGTCCCTCCGCTGCTTCGACGAGTACACCGTCCCCGAGGGATCCCTCTTCGTCCTGGGCGACCACCGGTCGAACTCCAACGACTCGCTCGGCGAGTGCCGCGGCGCCGGCGGGCCGATCGACACGTGCGTGAAGACCGTGCCGATCGACAGGGTCACCGGACGCGTCTTCGCCGTGGCCTGGCCGCTCACCCGCTGGCGGCTGTTCTAGCGCTCCACCCGAGCCGCCGCAGACGACGAGGTCCCCCGCCGGAAGCAGGGGACCTCGTCGTCGTTCACCGCCGTGCGGCCACGGGACTAGCCGCGGACGACCGCCACGACCCGGTCGAAGAGCGGGTGCTCGGCCGTGAGGCCGGTGACCTCCGCCACGAACTCCTCCGGGCTGAGCGCGGCCAGCTTCTCGTGGAGCTCCACGCTCTGGGGGTCCTCGGGCACGTCGAAGCGCAGCGCGGCGCCGATCGCGGCGAGCAGTCCCTCCGGCGTGCGCCCGCGCTCGGCGAGCTCGGCCGCCGGTCCGATGAAGCGCTCGTGCCGCGACAGCTTCCGCAGCGGCTGGCGTCCCACCCGGTCGACCGTGTCGGTCAGGTACGGATTCGCGAAGCGCTTCAGCGTCTTCTCGAGGTAGGCCTGCTGCTCCTCGTCACTGAAGCCGTGCTTGGCCACGATGAGCGCCTTGGTGTCCTCGAGCGCGGCCTTGACCGCGTCGTGCACCTCGGGCATCGCCAGCGCGTCGGAGAGCTTGTGCGCTCCGGCCGCGAAGCCGGTGTAGGCGGCCGTCGCGTGGCCGGTGTTCACGGTGAAGAGCTTCCGCTCGATGAACGGCTCGAGGTCGTCGACCCAGGTCGCGCCCGGGATCTCCGGCTCGGTGCCCTCGAAGGGAGTGCGGTCGACGACCCACTCGAAGAAGCTCTCCACCGTCACGTCCAGGCCCTGGCCCGGGTCCTGGTTCGGGACGATGCGGTCCACCGCGGTGTCGGCGAAGACGGCGCGGGTGCGCAGGCGCTCCCACTCGTCCGCGCCGAGGTTCGCGGCGACCTCGGTCTGCAGGAGGCGCGTGGCGTTGATCGCGTTCTCGCAGGCCATGACCGCCAGCCGCGGCGCCGACTCGTCGCGGGCGGCGAGGCCCTTCGCGATCACGGGGGCGACGAAGCGCAGGATGTTCGGGCCGACGGCCGTGGTGACGATGTCGGCGGCGGCGATCTCGCGGACGAGAGCCTCCTCGTCGGCGGCCGAGTCGATCGCGCGGAAGCGGTCGACGACGTGCGTGGCCGCCTCCTCCCCCACCTCGTGCACCTCGTAGCTGTCGGCGGCGGCGAGGCGGCCGATCAGCTCGGAGTTGACGTCGGCGAAGACGAGCTCGTAGCCGGCGCCGTGCAGGATCAGGCCGACGAAGCCGCGGCCGATGTTGCCGGCGCCGAAGTGGACGGCGGTGGGCATCAGGAGTTGACCTCGCCCAGCAGGCTGTAGAGCGACTGCGCGTCCGGGGCGTCGAGGAGCTTCTGCACCTCGTCCTCCTCCGAGAAGATGATCGCGATCTTGGAGAGGATCTCGAGGTGCTCATTGTCGACGCCGGCGATGCCGACGACGAAGCGCACCTCGTTGCCGTCCCAGTCGATCGGCTGCGCATAGCGCACGAACGAGAGGGCGGAGGAGCGGATCTCGTCCTTCGCGTCGTTGGTGCCGTGCGGGATGGCGAGCAGGTTGCCCATGTAGGTCGAGACGGTCGCCTCGCGGGCGAGCATGGCCTCGTAGTAGGCGGGGGTGACCGCGCCGACGCCGACCAGTATGTCGGCGGCCTCCTTGATGGCGGCCTCCTTCGTGGTGGCGGTGCCGGAGGCGTCGATCTGTCCGATGGTGAGCACGTCGCTCATGGGGTGCGTCCTTCCGTGGAGGTGCTGACAGCGAGGGAACCCGCAGGGGCGAGCGGAGCGTGTCCGCTCTGTCGCACCCTACGGGTTCCCTCCGAATGGTTGGCGTACTACTTGCCGTGCTGCTCCGCGACCAGCGAGACGACCTCGTCGTACTTCGGGCTGTTCATAAAGTTGTCCACGGAGACGTGGATGGCGCCCGGGGTGCGCTGGCGGGCGCGCTCCGTGAGCTCGGCCTGGGTGATGACCAGGTCCACGTCGTCCTCGAGAGCGGCGATCGCCTTGTTGGTGACCGTGACGTCCTCGAAGCCCGCCTTCTTCATCTTGTTCCGCAGCACCGAGGCGCCCATCGCGGACGAGCCCATGCCGGCGTCGCAGGCGAAGACGATGTTCCGGACCTGGGTCGCGGTGGCCGTGGCTCCCGCGGTCGAGGCGCCGGCCGAGTCCTGCGGAGCGTTGGCGCCGCGGGCGTTGATGAGCGAGCCGACGGCGCTCTCCTTGCCCTTGTTCGCCTCGTTGGCGGCGACGGCGGCGGCGAGCTTGTCGTCGCCCTCCTGCTCCGCGGCCAGGTCGCGCTTGCGGCCGGACCGGATGATGACCGAGGCCACCAGGAACGACACGGCGGTCGCGAGGATCACAGAGAGGATGACGCCGAGGAAGCTGTCGTTCGCGGTCTGCAGGAGCACCGCGATGATCGAGCCGGGCGAGGCGGGGGCGCGGAGGCCGGAGTTGAACGCGACGTTCGTCGCGACACCGGTCGCACCGCCGAGGATGACGGCCGCGAGCAGCGCCGGCTTCATCAGCACGTACGGGAAGTAGATCTCGTGGATGCCGCCGATGAAGTGGATGATCGCCGCACCGGGAGCGGAGGCGCGGGCCGCGCCGACGCCGAAGAACGCGAAGGCCAGGAGCACGCCCATGCCGGGGCCGGGGTTGGCCTCGAGGAGGAAGAGGTAGGACTTGCCCGCCTCCTCCGCCTGCTGGACGCCCAGCGGCGTGAGGATGCCGTGGTTGATGGCGTTGTTCAGGAAGAGGATCTTCGCCGGCTCGATGAAGAGCGAGGTCAGCGGGAGCAGGCCCGCGTTGACCAGGAACTCCACGCCCGCACCGAGGGCGGTCGAGAGGCCGACCACGAGCGGCGCGACGCCCGCGAAGGCGAGGAGCGCGAGGAGGAGGCCGAGGATTCCGGCGGAGAAGTTGTTGACCAGCATCTCGAAGCCGGGCTTGATCTTGCCGTCCCAGATCGAGTCGACCTTCTTCATGAGCCACGCCGACAGCGGGCCCATGATCATGGCGCCGATGAACATCGGGATGCCGGCGCCGACGATGACGCCCATGGTCGCGATGGTGCCGACCACGCCTCCGCGGGCACCGTAGACCATGCGGCCGCCGGTGTTCGCGATGAGGAGCGGGAGGAGGTAGGTGATCATCGGGGCGACGAGGCCGGTGTTGACCACGTCGGGATCCGTGCTCCAGCCGCCGAACTGCTGGACCCAGGTGGCGTCGATGCCGAGGAGCGGGAGCCATCCGGTCTGGATGAAGAGGGCCGTGATGAAGCCCCAGGCGATGAAGGCCGCGATGTTCGGCATGACCATTCCCGAGAGGAAGGTGCCGAAGCGCTGGACGTGGACGCGCGCTCCACCGCGCGTCGACGTCGCTGACGTCGTTGTCATGTGGTGTGTTCTCCGATTTCTAGGGGCGGGCGGGCGGGACGCTCCTGAGGCGTCCCGGCTCCCGAGTGGCGGGGTGGTGCAGGGGGGTGGGGCTGGGATTTGGGATCAGGAGGCGGCGATCGCCTCGGTGACCGCGGAGCGGGCGTCGGCGGCGCTGTCGGCGGCGAGAGCGAGCTCCGCGTACCGCTTGGCGTCCTCGAGGGTGTGCTCGGCCAGCTCGGCGCGGACGTCGGCGAGAGCCGACGGCGACATCGAGAGGGTGGTGGCGCCGAGGCCGACGAGGACCACGGCGAGCAGCGGGTCGGCGGCGGCTTCTCCGCAGATCCCGACGGGCTTGCCCAGCGCCGCTCCCGCGCGGCCGACCTCGCCGACGAGGCGGAGCACGGCCGGGTGCCACGGGTCCTGGAACGCCGAGACCGTACCGAGCATGCGGTCGGCGGCGAGCGTGTACTGGGTCAGGTCGTTGGTGCCGATCGAGGCGAAGTCCGCGACTCCGAGGATGCGGTCGGCGAGCAGGGCGGAGGAGGGGACCTCCACCATCACTCCGGCGGTGCGGATGCCGAGCTCCCGCGCCATCGAGGTGAAGTAGCGGGTCTCGTCCACGGTCGCGACCATCGGCGCCATGACCCAGAGGTCGGCGTCGGTCGCGGCATCGGCCTGGGCGAGGGCGGTGAGCTGGTCGCGGAGGATCTGCTCGCTGGCGCGGAGGGCGCGCAGTCCGCGGAGACCGAGGGCCGGGTTCTCCTCGTGGTCGTCATTGAGGAAGCTCAGCGGCTTGTCGGCGCCGGCGTCGAGCGCGCGGACGACGACCTTGCGGCCGGGGAACGCAGCGAGCAGGCGCGTGTACTGCTCCGCCTGCTCGGCGACCGAGGGCGCCTCCTTCGCGTCGAGGAAGAGGAACTCGGTGCGGAACAGCCCCACTCCCTCGGCGCCGAGCTCGACCGCGTTCGCAGCGCCGTCGGCCGAGCCGAGGTTCGCGAGCAGCGGCACGGCGTGGCCGTCTGCCAGCGCGCCGGGAACGACCGGTGCGGCGAGCATCTCGGCGCGCTCGGCGATCGAGGACTTCGCGGCGCCGATCTCGGCGTCCGAGGGGTTCACCGTCACGACGCCGGAGGTGGCGTCGAGGATGACGAGCTGGCCGTCCCGCAGGTCGAGGGCGCCGGTGGTGCCGACGATGGCGGTGATCGACTTCTCCCGGGCGAGGATCGCCGTGTGCGAGGTCGGTCCTCCGTCGCTGGTGATCAGACCGAGGACCTTCTCGAGGTCGAGCAGCGCCGTGTCGGCCGGAGCGAGGTCACGGGCGACGAGCACGAACGGCTCGTCCGACTCGGGGACGCCGGGAGCGGCGACGCCGCGCAGGTGCGCCACGACGCGCTGCGAGACGTCGTCGAGGTCGGTCGCGCGCTCGGCCATGTAGCCGCCCATCGCCACGAGCAGGTCGCGGAAGCCGGCGAAGGCCTCGTGCACGGCGCGCTCCGCGGTCTTGCCCCCGGCGATCCGCGCCTTGACGTCGTCCGCGAGGGACGGGTCCTCGGCCATCAGGGCCTGGGCGTCGAGGACGTCCTTCGCCGAGCCGCCGGCCCGCTCGCCGCGGTGGCGGATCGTCGCGGCGGTGGCGGAGAGCGACGAGACGGCGCGCTCCTCCTCCTGGGCGACGCTGCGGGTGCTGGCGGTGTCCTCGGGCTCGGGCAGCGGCTCCGGCATGCGCAGGACCGGCCCGAGGGCCAGCCCGCGTCCCACTCCGGTGCCCTGGAGCTTGGCGGAGGCGTAGGCGGTCTGAGGAGTGGACAGCGTCATGGGTGCTCGTTCCTGTCGTGCGGAGTGCGGGCGGGAGAAGAGGAGGCGGGGGCCGGAGGGGTCCCCGATGCCCCGGGCGACGCGGTCGACGGCGATCGCGATGTGGAGGAGGACGCTGTTCACGCCGTAGTCGTTGATGTAGT
>NZ_PSUU01000048.1:0-24483 GCF_002932015.1 Rathayibacter sp. AY1H3 | reverse complement strand
AGCCGCCTGCGCGGGTGGTCTTCGACGCCCAGATCGGGCCGTTCTTGCCGTAGACGACGAAGTTGCCGTCCGCCTGCATCACCGCTCGGTAGACGCCGTTCGCGGAGCGGAGGAAGCTGCCCGCCTCGAGCGAGTTCGCCGCGTAGAGGGTGGTCGAGGGGAAGGCGGCCTGGCTGGTCCAGATCACGTCGTCGGACGGGTTCACGATGATCAGCGAGCCGGCGTTGTTGATGCCCAGGCGGAGGTCCTTGCCGCGCGTGCCCGAGAACCACTTGACGGAGCCGTCGGAGCCGTAGATGACGGCGTTGCCGTCCTTCTGCATGGTGATGCGGTTGCCGGAGCCGCCGGTGCCGGTGCCCCAGACGGCGCCCTGGGGGCCGTAGCCGACGAAGTTGCCGTCGTTCTGCATGACGGCGCTGAAGCGGCCGTCGGCGGAGGTGAGCTGGTGGACGGGGCGGAGGGTCTGCTCCGTGAACAGCGTGTCGGTCACCGGCTCGGCGATGACGCGGCGGACGCTGCTCGCCCAGGCGGGCGAGCCGTTCTCGCGGTAGACGACGAGGTTGCCGTCGGGCTGCATGATCACCGAGGCGCCCGCTTCGTTGATCGTGTTCGTGCTCCACACGGGGCCGCCCTTGGCGGAGTAGACGACCATGTTGCCGTCGGTCTGCATGACCAGGTGGTCGCCGCGGCCCTGGGTGTTTGTCGCGAAGGTGGGGCGGCCCTGCGGGTCGTAGACCACCGCGTTGCCGTCGGTCTGCATCCGGAACGAGTAGCCGTTCGTGCCCGAGACGATCCGCTGTCCGGCGGCCAGCTCCTCGCCGCCGACGAGGGCGTTGTAGTAGCTGACGGCCGCGCGGGCGGTCTGCTGGGCGGCCTCGGGCGACTCGCTCGCGGGAGCGAGGCCGGTCGGCGCCTCCTCGGAGGAGGACAGGGGCTTCTGCGGGTTCTCCGCGGCGAGGGCCGGGGTCGCGCCGAAGAGCAGGGCACCGGTCGCGACGAGCGCGATCAGCCCGGAGGCGAGGGGGCGGGGGGAGGGGGAACGCGTCATCGCAGGACTTTCTCGAGTGGCCGGCGGGGGCCGGAAGAGGGGGTACTCGATGCTCGCACGGCGGACGCACGAGTGCGACCGGAACGGGGGCCCTCCGTCTGGGGGACGCGTGGGAGCTGAGGTCCTCCGCGGGTCAGAGCGCAGGGAGGGGCCGCCTGAGAGCGTCCAGCCGCTTCCGCCAGGCGTCCAGGCGGCCCGGCTCCGCGGCGAGCGCCGGTCCGTCCGCCCAGGCGGTCGCCAGCCGGAGACCGTGCAGGGCGTTGGCCGTCCAGACCTCACGGCCCTCGAGCGACTCCGGCTCGGCCGGGGCCTCGATCACGTCCACGCCGAGCGCGCCGGCGAGCACCGAGACGGTCCGAGCCGTCACGCTGCGCACGCGGGTGCTCGTCGCCGGAGGGACGACCAGCGCGTCGCCCAGCCACCACAGGATCGCGCTGCTCGCTCCGTCGATGACGGCGCCCTCGGCGTCGAGCAGCACGGCCTCGTCCGCTCCCGCGGCGTGCGCGCGCGTCCGCAGGAGGGCGAGACGTGCGATGTCCGGCCCCTTCCAGGACGGTGTCCGGCGCGGATCCACGGGGCTCGTCCACAGCACCACCGAGCGGGTCGTCGGCGGGGCGGGTCGCAGCCGGAGCCGCAGGGCGCCTCCCGAGAGCTCGACGCGCGGGAAGGACCGGCCCTCGCGGGGCAGGGCGGCGATCGCGGCGTCGAGGAACGCCTCGACGTCCGGGTGCCCGCCCGCCGAGGCGACGGAGGCGGCGAACCGCTCGCGGTGCAGGTCGAGTCCGCGGACCCGGCCCTCGTCCACCAGCCAGGAGTCGGCCGCGTCCAGGGAGGTGCCGGGCGGCTCGGGAACGCTCGTCAGGGCCCGCCCGTCCCACTCCCGAACCTGCTCGCCGTCCACGACCGCCTACGCTAGCCCAGTGGTCTCGGAGGATCGGCACGTCCGCTCGGTCGAGCTGCCCTGGGTCGATCCGGAGCTCGCGCACCACGCCCTGTTCGCCACGGCCGAGGCGTCGTTCTGGCTCGACTCGGGCCTCGGAGCGACGAGCGGCCGCTCCTACCTCGGGGCGTGCGCCCGCGAGGACGTGCTCCTCGTCGAGGCCGGCGGCGACGTGGCGGCGGCGCTCGCCGCGGTCGACGACGAGGCCCCGGCGGGCGACCGCGCGCTCGGCCGCTACGGCTGGATCTCCTACGAGGCGGGAGCCGCCTCCGTCTCCCTGCCCTCGGCGCCGACCGGCCCCGCGGATCCGCCGGCCCTCGCCCTGCTCCGGGGCGACCCCGTGCTCGAGTTCGACCACGGCACCCGGACCGTCCGCCTGGTCGCGACAGGAGACGCGCAGGAGCTCACCGTGCGCCTGCTCGAGCTCGTCGGCGCGCTCGCACCCGCGGACCCCGCGGATCCCGAGCCCGCCGGCGTCCCGGTCCGCCGTCACTCCGCCGCCGAGTACACGGCGCTGATCGGCTGCTGCCAGGAGGCCATCCGCGCGGGGGACGCCTACCAGCTCTGCCTCACCGACGAGATCGTCGTCGAGGGCCGGTTCGATCCGGTCGAGGCGTACCGTCGCCTCCGCCGCTCCAGCCCGAGCCATCACGGCGGGCTGATCCGCCTCGGCCCGCTCGCGCTCGTCAGCGCCTCGCCCGAGCGGTTCCTCACCGGCGGGGCCGATGGACGCGTCGCCACGCATCCCATCAAGGGCACGCGCCCCCGGGGCCGGGACGCCGACGAGGACCGCGCGCTCCGGGACGAGCTCGTGTCGAGCGTGAAGGAGCGGGCCGAGAACGTGATGATCGTGGACCTCGTCCGCAACGACCTCGCCCGGATCGCCGCCCCCGGCTCCGTCGTCGTCGACCGCCTGCTCGAGGTGGAGAGCTACCCGCACGTCCACCAGCTGGTCAGCGAGGTCTCGGCCCGCCGGGCGCCCGGCGTCGGGATCGCCGAGCTGATCGCAGCCCTCTTCCCGGCCGGCTCGATGACGGGAGCGCCCAAGCGCCGGGCGGTGGAGCTGCTGCGGGAGTGGGAGGGCGGTCCCCGCGGCGTCTACTCCGGCGCCTTCGGCCGCCTGGGCTCGGACGGCTCGCTGGACCTCGCGATGACCATCCGCACCCTCGTGCTCGACGGCGAGCGCGCCCGCCTGGGGACCGGCGGCGGCATCACCGCCCTCTCGGTGCCGGAGGAGGAGGTCGAGGAGACGCGGCTGAAGGCGCGGGCGCTCCTCGCGGTGCTGGGCGCCGCCGAGGAGTGAGCGGGCGCCGCGTTCGTCTGCCGTGCGCGCAGGGCCAGTAGGGTTGATGGTCGAACGCAGCCGCCCACGTGTGCGCGTTCTCCCCCTCCTTCAGAAGTGAGAAGCACCTGTGGCAGAAGACACCTCCCGGCAGACCGGCGCGAGCGACGAGGAGCGCTACGACTTCCGAGCGCTCCAGGAGAAGTGGCTCCCGATCTGGGAGGAGACGCGCCCGTTCGCGACGGACGACCCCGACGACAAGCGCCCCCGCAAGTACGTGCTCGACATGTTCCCGTACCCCTCGGGCGACCTGCACATGGGCCACGCCGAGGCGTACGCGCTCGGAGACGTGATCGCGCGCTACTGGCGCCAGCAGGGCTTCAACGTCCTTCACCCGATCGGCTGGGACAGCTTCGGCCTGCCCGCCGAGAACGCCGCCATCAAGCGCGGGCTGAACCCGGTCACCTGGACCTACGACAACATCGAGCAGCAGAAGCGCTCGATGAAGCGCTACGCCGCGTCCTTCGACTGGGACCGCGTGCTGCACACCTCCGACCCCGAGTACTACAAGTGGAACCAGTGGCTGTTCCTCAAGATGTACGAGAAGGGCCTCGCCTACCGCAAGGACAGCTGGGTCAACTGGGACCCGGTGGACCAGACGGTCCTGGCGAACGAGCAGGTCCTGGCGGACGGCACCTCCGAGCGCTCCGGTGCGGTCGTGGTCAAGAAGAAGCTCACGCAGTGGTACTTCAAGATCACCGACTACGCCGACCGGCTGCTCGACGACCTGAACCAGCTCGAGGGCTCCTGGCCGTCGAAGGTCATCGCCATGCAGCGCAACTGGATCGGCCGCTCCATCGGCGCCGACGTCGAGTTCGAGATCGAGGGCCGCGACGAGCGCGTCACCGTCTTCACCACGCGCCCCGACACGCTCTACGGGGCGACCTTCATGGTCGTCGCGCCCGACTCCGACCTCGCCTCCGAGCTGGTCGAGGGCTCCGAGCCCGCGATCCGCGACGCGTTCCGCAGCTACCTCGAGACGGTGCAGAAGTCGAGCGAGATCGAGCGCCTGACCGCCGACCGCCCCAAGACCGGCGTGTTCCTCGGCCGCTACGCGGTGAACCCCGTGAACGGCGAGCGGCTGCCGATCTGGGCCGCCGACTACGTCCTCTCGGACTACGGCCACGGAGCCGTCATGGCCGTGCCCGCGCACGACCAGCGCGACCTCGACTTCGCCCGCGCCTTCGACCTGCCCGTGCGCGTGGTCGTCGACACCAACGCGTCCGTCACCGGAGCGATCCCGGTCATCCCGGAGGACCCGGAGGAGCTGGCCGCGCTCGAGAAGGAGTACTCGCTCGACCCCGCCACGACCGGCGAGGCGCTGACCGGCGACGGCCGCCTGATCAACTCCGGGCCGCTCGACGGGCTCTCCAAGCGCACCGCCATCGAGCGCGTCATCAGGATGCTCGAGGAGCGCGGCCGCGGCCGCTCGGCCAAGAACTACCGCTTGCGCGACTGGCTGATCTCGCGTCAGCGCTACTGGGGCACCCCCATCCCGATCATCCACGGAGCCGACGGCGAGCTCGTGCCGGTTCCCGAGGACCAGCTGCCCGTCGTCCTGCCCTCCACCGACGGTCTCGACCTGCAGCCGAAGGGCTCGTCGCCGCTCGGAGCGGCGGAGGACTGGGTGAACGTGCCGCACCCGGTGGACGGCTCGCCCGCCCGCCGCGACCCGGACACGATGGACACCTTCGTCGACTCCTCGTGGTACTTCCTCCGCTTCCTCTCGCCGAAGGACGACACGCAGGCCTTCGATCCGAAGCTCGCCGAGAAGTGGGCGCCCGTCGACCAGTACGTCGGGGGCGTGACGCACGCGATCCTGCACCTGCTGTACGCGCGCTTCATCACCAAGGTGCTGTTCGACCTGGGCTACGTGTCGTTCACGGAGCCGTTCACGGCGCTGCTGAACCAGGGCATGGTGCAGATGGACGGCGCGGCGATGTCCAAGTCGAAGGGCAACATCGTCCGCCTCTCGGACCAGCTGGACGAGTTCGGCGTCGACGCCGTGCGCCTGACGATGGCGTTCGCCGGCCCGCCCGAGGACGACATCGACTGGGCCGACGTCTCGCCCGGCGGCAGCGCGAAGTTCCTCGCCCGCGCCTGGCGCCTGGCGAAGGACGTCACCTCGAGGCCCGACGTCGAGTGGAAGTCGGGCGACGCGGCTCTGCGCCGCCAGACCCACCGCTTCCTCGCGGAGTCCCCGTCGCTGATCGAGGCGTTCAAGTTCAACGTCGTGGTCGCGCGGCTGATGGAGCTCGTCAACGCGACCCGCAAGGTCGTCGACTCGGGCGCCGGGGCCGGGGACCCCGCGGTCCGCGAGGCGGTCGAGGTGGTCGCGATGGCTCTCAACCTGTTCGCGCCGTACACGGCCGAGGACATGTGGCACCGTCTGGGCTACGAGGGCACCGTCGCGCACGCGCTGTGGCGCAAGGCCGACCCGTCGCTGCTGGTCGAGGAGAAGGTCACGGCGATCCTGCAGGTCGACGGCAAGGTCCGCGACCGGCTCGAGGTCTCGCCGAAGATCTCCTCCGACGAGCTCGAGGAGAAGGCGCGGGCCACGGCCGGCGTCGCCCGGGCTCTCGTCGGCCGCGAGGTCGTGAAGGCGATCGTGCGGGCGCCGCGCCTGGTGAACCTGGTGACGAAGGCGGTCTAGCCGCCGATCCGTCCCGACGGGGCTCCTCCTCTCGCAGGAGGGGCCCCGTCGTGCGTCCTGCCGGTGCTGCTCTCTCCTCCACAGGGAGGCGATCTGGCGGGCTGTCCCCGGATCGGTGTCGGCGGCCGCGCCGGGCGGTGACGCGGGTCCTACCGTCGGCGGATGCCAGAGACCAGCGGGACGGACGACGAGCAGTTGACGGCGCTGCTGCGGCCCCGCCGCGCCCGCCCGCGCTGGCGCGTGGGAGTGGGAGCGGCGGTCGTGCTCGTCATCGGCGCCGCGGTGGTCGCGGTGCTGCTCGCGGGAGCGCGGTCGAGCGGTCATGAGCGGGTCCTGGAGCCCGCCGTGTCGACGAGCGCGCCCGCTGCTGCGGCGGTCGAGGCGCTGTACGTTCACGTGGCCGGCGAGGTCGCCTCTCCGGGGCTGTACGTCCTGTCGCCGGAGGCGCGGGTGGCGGACGCGGTCGCCGCCGCCGGAGGGTTCCAGGAGTCGGCGGAGCGCGCGGCGGTCAACCTGGCCCGGAGGCTCGTGGACGGCGAGCAGATCGTCGTGCCGGCCGTGGGAGCGGCGCCGGCCGCGGCGGGAGCGGCTCCGGGCGGGGCCGCTCCAGGAGGAGCCTCCGCCGCCGGATCCGTGCTGAGCCTGAGCACGGCGACGGCGGCCCAGCTGGAGGAGCTGCCCGAGATCGGCCCGGCGACCGCGAAGAAGATCGTCGCCCACCGGGAGGCGAACGGCCCGTTCTCCTCCGTCGACCAGCTGCTCGAGGTCCCCGGGATCGGCGAGAAGACGCTCGGCGCGTTCCGCGACCAGGTCGCGCCGTGAGGAGCGTGCGGGCGGCGGACCTGCGGCTCCTGCCGGCAGCGGTGGCCGCCTGGACCACCGCGTGGGCGGCCGGGATGCTGCCGGTCGCGGCAGTGCTCGACGGGGGCCTCTCGTGGTGCGCCGCGGGCTGGGTGCTGCTCGGGGCGGCGTGCGTCCTGCTCCGGCGCGGCCTCGGCGGGCGGCTGGTCGGAGCGGTGCTCGTCGCGGGCGCGGGTGCCGCCCTGGCCCTCACCTCCGTCGTCGCTGCGGCGCCCGGTGGCCACCCGGCGTCGCTGCGGGAGGCCCAGGAGGATCGCGCCCTCACTCCGGTCACCGTGCGCGTCGACACGGGTGCCCGACCGCTCGCGACCGGGGGAGTGTGGTTCGACGCGACGGCGCTGCGGGTAGGAGACGCGTCGACCGCGGCCCCCGTCCGCGTGCTGCTCGCCGATCCCGGCGGTCGTCTGCCCGTGGGCGCCGAGCTCGACCTGGAGGCCCGTGCTGCGGCGCAGGAGGGGTCCGTCGGCGAGGCGACGATGCTGAGGGCGGCGTCCGTTCAGGACCGGCGCGGTCCCGGGGGAGCGGCGGCCGTCGCGGAGGTGCTGCGCTCGCGCTTCCTCGAACGCGCGGCGCTGGTCGGCGGCGACGTGGCGGGGCTGCTGCCGGGCCTCGCGACCGGCGACACGTCCGCGCTCGACGCGGGGCTCGAGGAGGCGATGCGCACCGCGTCGCTCACCCACCTGACCGCCGTCTCGGGCGCCAACTGCGCCGTGGTGGTGGTCGCCGGCTGGACGATCGCGGCGCTCCTAGGCGCCGGGCGCCGCCTCCGGACCGTCGCCGCCCTCGCCCTGCTCGCCGGCTTCGTGGTGCTGGTGACCCCCGAGCCGAGCGTGGTGCGGGCCGCCGTGATGGCGACGGTGGTCCTCCTCGCGCGGCTCGGGCGTCGCTCCGGAGCGGCCGTGCCCGCTCTGCTCGCGACCGTCGTCCTCCTCGTGGCCGCCGACCCCTCGATCGCGGGGAGGCTCGGCTTCGTGCTGTCCGTCCTCGCCACCGCCGGACTCCTGCTGCTCGCCGAGCCGATCGCGGGCGCTCTCGGTCGGGTGCTGCCCCGGCCTCTCGCCCTGATGCTCGCGGTGCCGACCGCGGCGCAGCTCGCCTGCCAGCCCGTGCTGCTGCTCGTGGACCCGTCGGTGCCGGTGTACGGAGTGCTCGCCAACCTGCTCGCCGAGCCCGCGGCACCCGCCGCGACCGGGCTCGGGCTCATCGGCTGCCTGCTCGCTCCCTGGTGGCCCGGAGCCGCCGACGCGGCGATCCGTCTCGCCGCCGTTCCCGCCTGGTGGATCGCCTCGATCGCCCGCGCCGTCGACTCGTGGCCCGCTCCGAGGATCGCCTGGTGGCCCGGCGTGGGAGGAGCGCTCGCGCTCACCGTGCTGACCCTGCTCGCCCTCGTGCTCGTCACGCAGTCGCCGCGGCTCGCGCGGGTGCGCCGGATCGCCGCCGTCGGGCTGGCGTGCGCGATCGCGGCCGCCGGCGGCACCACCGTCGCCACGCCGCTCCTCCGCGCCGCCTCGGTTCCCGAGGACTGGCGTGTCGCGATGTGCGACGTCGGGCAGGGCGACGCGGTCCTCCTCCGCGGAGACGCGGGCGTGCTGCTCGTCGACACGGGGCCCGAGCCCGCACCGCTCGAGGCCTGCCTCCGCCTGATGGGAGTGGACCGGATCCCGCTGCTGGTGCTCACTCACTACGACCTCGACCACGTCGGCGGGCTCCAGGCCGTCCTCGGACGGACCGACGCCGCGCTCGTCGGGCCCGCCGCGGGCCGCGACGACGAGCGCGACCGGGCGGCGCTCACCGGCGCGGGGGTCGCCGTGCAGGAGGCGGTCCGCGGCGACAGCGGCGCGCTCGGCTCGCTGCGCTGGCGGGTCGAGTGGCCGGAGCGGCGGAGCGCGCTGCGGGGGAACGAGGCGAGCGTGACCCTCCGGGTCGACATCGGCCCGGACGCCCGCGGCGGCCCGCTCTCCGTCGCGCTCCTGGGCGACCTCGGCGAGCAGGAGCAGGGACGCGTCTCCCGGCTGCCGGTCGGCCGGGTCGACGTCGTCAAGGTCGCGCATCACGGCTCCGCCGACCAGTCGCCCGCCCTCTATGACGCGCTCGGCGCGAGCGTCGGGCTGATCTCCGTCGGGGCGGAGAACGACTACGGACATCCGAATCCATCGCTCCTCGCTCTGCTGGCCGAGCGCGGGGTCGAGGCGCTGAGGTCGGATGTCGAGGGTACGGTCGTGCTCGCGTCCCGCAGCGACGGGATCGCGGTCTGGGTGAGCGGCGCGACGGCTCCCGCGGCGGCCTCGGGGCGCCGTGAGCGGGCCGTAGGGTGGAGGGCGCTCGGACGGGCGCGGCACGGAAGGACACGGCATGGCAGGCAGGGCCCCGGCGCGCGCGAAGGCAGCGCCCTCGAAGGCGGCGATCCCGCAGCTCGCCTGGAACCAGACCCGGCCGGCGCCGATCGTGCTGATCACCGGCCCGGAGCAGTTCCTCGCCGACCGCGCGCTGCGCTTCCTCCGTGAGTTCCTCCGGGCCGAGGATCCGAGCCTCGAGGTCAGCGACATCGACGCCGGCGGCTACGCGCCGGGGGAGCTGCTGACGCTCGCGAGCCCGTCCCTCTTCGACGAGCCCCGCCTCATCCGCGTCTCGAACGTCGAGAAGTGCACGGACGCGTTCCTCCTCGAGACCCTCGACTACCTCTCGGCGCCCGCGGACGGGGCGACCCTGGTGCTCCGCCACGGCGGCGGCAACCGGGGCAAGAAGCTCCTCGACGCCATCCGCTCGGGCACGGGCGGCGGCATCGAGATCGTCTGCGCCGAGCTCAAGCGCGAGAGCGACAAGGTCGACTTCGCGATCGCCGAGTTCCGCACCGCCGGCCGCACGGCGACCACCGGTGCCGTCCGAGCCCTGGTGTCTGCCTTCTCCGACGACCTCGACGAGCTCGCGTCGGCGTGCCAGCAGCTGCTGTCCGACGTCACCGGCGAGATCACCGAGGCGACCGTCGCGAAGTACTACGGCGGCCGCGTCGAGACCACGGCCTTCACCGTCGCCGACTCGGCGATCGCGGGCCGTCACGGCGAGGCGCTGCTCGGGCTCCGCCACGCCCTCGCCTCCGGTGCCGACCCGGTACCGATCGTCGCCGCGTTCGCGAGCAAGCTGCGGACCATGGCGAAGGTCGCCGGCTCGCGCGAGGGCTCGGGCCAGGTCGCCTCGCGTCTGGGCCTCGCTCCGTGGCAGGTGGACCGGGCCCGGCGCGACCTGCAGGGCTGGACCGGCGAGGGCCTCGGCACCGCGATCCTGACGGTCGCCGACGCCGACGCGAACGTGAAGGGCGCCACCCGCGACCCCGTGTACGCCCTCGAGCGCATGGTCTCCGTCGTCTCCGCCCGGGGCCTCTGACCCGCCCGAAAGGCCCTGCTCCCGCGATCCGCACCGACCTCGTCCCCGGCGGTTCTCGATACGCCGCTCCGCGTCCACTCGACCAGCAGTGAGGGGATCACCTCCCCTCGCAGGGTCGCACCGCGGCCGACGAAGAGTCGGACGACGACCCTGCAGGGTCACCGGCGATCCGCGTGCGAGCGGATCGTCGTACCCGGAACGCTCCCCGCTCCTCCCACCGCAACCATGCGCGGAAGCCGACTGCGCGACGGGCGACGAGGCACGAGGAGCTCGTCGAGATCGGTGCAGGGTCACCGGCGATCCGCGTGCGAGCGGATCGTCGTACCCGGAGCGCTTCCCGCTTCTCCCACCGCGACCACCCCTGCATGCCGACCGCGCGACGGGCGACGAGGCACGAGGAGCTCGTCGAGATCGGTACGGGTCACCGCCGATCCGCGTGTCAGCGGATCGTCGTACCCCGAAACGCTCTCCGCGCCTCCCCCCGCGACCCTCCGCGGTAGCCGACCGGGCCGCAGCCGATCGAGAGCCGGACGATGCCCTCGTAGGGTCACCGGCGATCCGCGTGCGAGCGGATCGTCGTACCCGGAACGAAACCCGCTCCTCCCACCGCAACCAAGCGCGGAAGCCGACTGCGCGACGGGCGACGAGGCACGAGGAGCCCGTCGACCGCGAAGCGGAAACGACGAAGGGCCCGGCCAGAGGCCGGACCCTTCGTCGTTGCAGCTTCGCGCAGTACTACAGCGCGGCGACCTGCTTCGCGATGGCCGACTTGCGGTTCGCGGCCTGGTTCTTGTGGATGACGCCCTTGCTGGCGGCCTTGTCGAGCTTCTTGGCGGCGAAGGCGAGGGCGGTGCCGGCCTTCTCGGTGTCGCCGGCGGCGATGGCGGTGTGGACCGAGCGGATGGCGGTCTTCAGCTCGCTCTTGACGGCCTTGTTGCGCTCGTTCGCCTTCTTGTTGGTGAGGTTGCGCTTGATCTGCGACTTGATGTTTGCCACGTGGATTACCTTCTTCTCGGATGTGCGTGTGTGCAGCCGGCTACTCGACGGAGTGCCCCTTCCGCGGGCGTCTGAACGCCCTGCGGTGCGACTGGAGGTCGCCGGCTTATGATCACTCCACGCCTGCCGGGTGTCCGGAGGGGGAGCGCAAGCCAACAAGGAACTTTAGCGCACCCGTCGTCACCCTTCAACCGCGCCGCGCCCGCGGGTGCGGCGCCGTCCGGGTCGGGGCCGCCGGGGCGACACGCCGGGGGAGGCGGACCGCCGTGGCGTCTCGCGGTCCGGGCCCGCCGGTAACGTGACGCCGGTGCCCCGTCTCGCCGATCACCTCTCCGCGGTGCCGCCCTCGGGCATCCGCCACCTGTTCGAGATCGCGCTGCGGCTCGACGGAGTCACCCTCCTCGCGGTGGGCGAGCCCGACGTGCCGACCGCGCCGCACATCATCGAGGCGGCCCGGGCGGCGTGGGCGGCCGACGACACCCGCTACGGGCCCAACGGCGGAGTCCCCGAGCTCCGGCGCGCCATCGTGGAGAAGCTGGCACGAGACAACGGCATCGAGGCGGACGTCGAGCAGGTCTGGGTGACCGTCGGCGCCACGCAGGCGCTGCACCAGGCGATGACGCTCCTGCTCGGGCCCGGCGACGAGGTGCTCATCCCCGACCCGGGCTACACCGTCTTCACGACCAACGCGCGGACCATCGGCGCCGTCCCCGTGCCGTACACGCTGCGCGCCGAGAACGCCTTCCTCCCCGATCCCGAGGAGGTCGAGCGCCTGATCACCGACCGGACCCGCGTCCTGATCGTCAACAGCCCGTCCAACCCGCTCGGCGTGGTGTTCCCGAGGGAGGTCCTCGAGCGCCTGCTCGACATCGCCCGGCGCCACGACCTGTGGGTGCTCAGCGACGAGGTCTACGAGTACTTCACCTACGGGCGCCCGCACGTGAGCCTCGCGGCGATCGCGCAGGAGCGCGGGGACGACGCCGACCGCGTCCTCAGCGTCTTCTCCTTCTCGAAGACCTACGCGATGACCGGCGTCCGCGTCGGCTACCTCGTGACGCCTCCCGGCTTCACGTCGATCATGGTCACGGTGCAGGAGGCGGCGATCAGCTGCGTCGCCACTCCGGACCAGCGCGCCGCCCTCGCCGCTCTGACCGGGCCGCAGGACGCGGTGGCGTCCGCCTCCGACCACTACCTCGCCAACCTGCGGCTCGCGACGGGCGTGCTCGACGAGCGGGGGATCGCCTACCGCGAGCCCGAGGGCGCGTTCTACCTGTGGATCGACATGGCGCACGCGACCGGCGGGGACGTCGCCTCGTGGGTCGAGTCCTTCCTCCTCGAGACCCTCGTCGCCGTCGCGCCCGGCAGCGCCTTCGGCCGCACCGGCGAGGGCTGGATCCGCGTCTGCCTCGCCGCGGATCCCGCCGCGCTCGAGCACGGGCTGCGCGCCCTCCCGGCCCCGGTGCGCGGATGAGCGCCGCCGAGGTGCTGGTCCGGCGCGTCCGGGCCCAGGAGTACGACGAGGTCTCGCGCCTGCGGCTCGCCGCCTACGCCCACGACTACGAGCTGGGGGAGGAGTACGCCGCCGACGTCGCCGCGGTCGCCCGGCACGACGTCGAGGGCGAGGTCTGGGTCGCCGTCGAGGGCGACGGGCGGATCCTCGCCACGGTCACCACCGCGCGCCCGGGCGCGAACCTCTACGAGCTCGGCCGCCCCGGCGAGCTGGACTGGCGGCTGCTCGCCGTCGCCCCGGAGGCACGCGGGCGGGGTCTCGGGCGGCTGCTCACGGAGTTCGTCGTGATGCTCGCCGCCGAGCGGGGCCTCCAGCGGGTCGTGATGAACAGCGGCACGCTGATGACCACCGCGCACGCCCTCTACGAGAGCATGGGCTTCGTCCGCCTCGGCGAGCGGGAGAACCCGCCCGGCGTCGAGCCCACCCGCACCTACGGACTCGATCTGTAGCCGCCGGTCCCGGCCTCCGCCGCCGGGCATGGGACACTGGTCCCACGATGTCTCCACGTGCACACTCCGGGCTCGAGCCCGCCGCGACCGATCCGGCGTCCATCCGCAACTTCTGCATCATCGCCCACATCGACCACGGCAAGTCCACCCTCGCCGACCGGATGCTCGGCATCACGGGTGTCGTCGAGGACCGGGCGATGCGCGCGCAGTACCTCGACCGCATGGACATCGAGCGCGAGCGCGGCATCACGATCAAGTCGCAGGCCGTGCGGATGCCGTGGGAGCGCGACGGGCGCACGTTCGCCCTGAACATGATCGACACTCCGGGCCACGTCGACTTCTCCTACGAGGTCAGCCGCTCGCTGGCGGCCTGCGAGGGCGCGATCCTCCTGGTCGACGCGGCGCAGGGCATCGAGGCCCAGACGCTCGCGAACCTCTACCTCGCGCTCGAGAACGACCTCACGATCATCCCTGTCCTGAACAAGATCGACCTGCCGGCCGCGGACCCCGAGAAGTACGCGAAGGAGCTCGCGAGCCTCATCGGCGGCGACCCGGACGACGTCCTCCGCGTCTCCGGCAAGACCGGCATGGGCGTCGAGGCGCTGCTCGACCGCGTCACCGAGCTCATCCCGCCGCCCGTCGGCGACCCCTCCGCCCCTGCGCGCGCCATGATCTTCGACTCCGTGTACGACGCCTACCGCGGGGTCGTCACCTACGTCCGGATGATCGACGGCAAGCTCTCGCCGCGCGAGAAGATCCAGATGATGTCGACCCGCGCCACGCACGAGATCCTCGAGATCGGCGTGTCGAGCCCCGAGCCCGTCGCGACGCAGGGTCTCGCGGTCGGCGAGGTGGGCTACCTGATCACCGGTGTGAAGGACGTGCGCCAGTCGAAGGTCGGCGACACCGTCACCACGGCGTCGAAGCCCGCGACGCAGGCGCTGCCCGGCTACACCGAGCCGCTCCCGATGGTCTTCTCGGGCCTGTACCCGATCGACGGCAGCGACTACCCGGACCTGCGCGAGGCCCTCGACAAGCTCAAGCTCTCGGACGCGGCGCTCGTCTACGAGCCCGAGACGTCGGTGGCGCTCGGCTTCGGCTTCCGCTGCGGCTTCCTCGGCCTCCTGCACCTCGAGATCATCACCGAGCGCCTGCAGCGCGAGTTCGGTCTCGACCTCATCACCACGGCGCCCTCGGTCATCTACGAGGTCTCGACGGAGGACAAGAAGACCGTCACCGTCACGAACCCGAGCGAGTTCCCCGTCGGCAAGATCGCCGCCGTCACGGAGCCGATCGTCAAGGCCGCGATCCTCGCGCCGAAGGACTACGTCGGCACGATCATGGAGCTCTGCCAGAGCCGCCGCGGGACCCTGATCGGCATGGAGTACCTGGGCGAGGACCGGGTCGAGATCCGCTACCACATGCCCCTCGGCGAGATCGTCTTCGACTTCTTCGACAACCTCAAGTCCAAGACCGCCGGCTACGCCTCGCTCGACTACGAGCCCGCCGGCTCGCAGGAGGCCGACCTCGTGAAGGTCGACATCCTGCTGCAGGGCGAGCAGGTCGACGCGTTCAGCGCGATCGTGCACCGGGAGAAGGCCTACGCCTACGGCGTGCTGATGACGGGGCGCCTGCGCAAGCTGATCCCGCGTCAGCAGTTCGAGGTGCCGATCCAGGCCGCCATCGGCGCCCGGATCATCGCCCGCGAGTCGATCAGCGCGATGCGCAAGGACGTCCTCGCCAAGTGCTACGGCGGCGACATCACCCGCAAGCGCAAGCTCCTCGAGAAGCAGAAGGAGGGCAAGAAGCGGATGAAGATGGTCGGCCGCGTCGAGGTCCCCCAGGAGGCGTTCATCGCCGCGCTCTCGGGCGACGTCGAGACCAAGGACAAGAAGTAGGACTCCTCCAGCGGAGGCGCACCCCCCGAGAGGGAACCTGCGGTGAGGGGCCATTGCGGCGCCGATCACTTCCCAGGTAGCTTTCGAGCGCTGGACGCGGCTGCGGATCGAGGACGATCCGCTCAGGGGCTGGAGCGTCGACGGTCGGCCCTCTCATCACGATCAAGGGGGAAGCCCGTGGACTCTGCACGCACGAGGAAGCACTGGATCAGATCGGGGGCGGCGCTGCTGGGCGTCGCAGCGGTGACGGCGGGATCGCTCGTCGCCGCCGCACCCGCATCAGCCGCGAGCCGTGAGGTGCAGGCGTCGCCCGCGCCCTTCGTCTGGGAGGACATCGACCAGTTCGGCGTCGCGAAGGGCCTGTCCGTCTCCTCCGACGCGGAGACCATCACCGTCGAGCTCCCGGCCGCGAGCGCGTCCGCCGGGTTCACGGAGTGGTCGCACCCGGGGTACGAGACCGTGGACTGGCGCCTCAGCACCAGCGATGCCGACTTCGTGTCGGGCTCCTCGGCTGTAGACGCCGCGGCCAACACCATCGAGATCCCGCTCGAGCGCACGGTGGGCTCGTTCGAGCAGCCCGCGGTGAGGCTCGACCTCACCGCGGAGGCGCCGCAGGCGGACGACGCCTACGTCCCCCCGGCGCTCGAGTCCACGACGGGCTTCGACCTCAGCGTCACCGCCGGCCTGACCGTCGCTCCGGCGAGCGGCGAGGACGCGGCCGTGGTCGACCTGTCCGCGACCACTCCGAGCTCGACCAGCCACGACGGCGTCTTCTGGGCCGGCGGCGGCAGCCTGACCGACGCGGGCGCCGGCGACGTCGTCGTCGTCGAGACGGGCGTACCCGGCTTCTTCGGCACCTCCGTCCGGGCCACCGTCGGAACGGACGGCACCCCGGCGCTCACCGCCCCCGCTAAGGTCCTCGACGACGGCTCGTCGGTCGCGGTGAAGCCGAACCAGGACTTCTACGACCGGTACCAGAACTTCGGCGACACTTCGCTCACGGGCGCTCCCTCCATCCGCGTCACGGGAGCCGGCCGCGGTGTCGAGCAGCCGGCGGGCTCCGCCTTCGTCGTCCGGGTGCCCCTCAGGGTCGTCGCGTCGACGACTCCGCCGACCACCGGGCCGACCCCTGGCAACGGTCCGACGGTGACCCGCCTCGCGGGCACCGATCGCCAGGGCACCGCCGTCGAGATCTCGAAGGCGACCTTCGACACCCCCGGCGTCCCCGTCGTCTACATCGCCACCGGCGCGAACTTCCCGGACGCGCTCAGCGCCGGTCCCGCCGCCGCGAAGCAGGGCGGCCCGCTCCTCCTGGTCGACCGCGACTCTGTGAGCCAGGTCGTGCGCGACGAGCTCACCCGTCTCAAGCCCCAGCGGATCGTCGTCGTCGGCTCCGACCTCAGCGTCAGCGACGCCCTCGCGACCGACCTCGGCCAGTACGCGAACGGGAGGGTCTTCCGCCTCGGAGGCACCGACCGCTACGACACGTCGCGGAAGATCATCGAGAGCGCCTTCGGCACCTCGCCGAAGGGGGCCTGGCTCGCGACCGGCGAGAAGTTCCCCGACGCGCTCAGCGCCACCGCCGCCGCGGGCAAGAACTCCGCCCCCGTCGTCCTCGTGAACGGCGGCCTCCCGGCGGCCGACCCGACCACTGTCGGGATCCTGACGCGGCTCCGGCCGCCGGTGCTCACCATCGCGGGATCCGAGCTGTCGGTCAGCGCCGGCATCCAGAACTCCCTCACGGTGCCGGCCGGACCGGTCGTCAACCGCATCGGCGGGGTCGACCGCTACGACACCTCGGAGCAGCTCAACCTGGCGGCCTTCCCCCGCGGGTCGAAGACCGTGTTCCTGGCCACCGGAGAGAACTTCCCCGACGCCCTGGCGGGAGCCGCGGCCGCCGGGCTTACGGGGAGCCCCCTCTTCGCCGTGCCCCCGACCTGCGTGCCGGTCAAGGTGCTGCAGGACATCAAGGCCGGCGGAGCGACGAGCGTCGTCCTCCTCGGCGGCACCGGCACCCTGTCCGACGCCGTCGCGAAGCTGACTCCCTGCAGCTGACCCGACCCGCACCACGACGAGGGCCCTCCTCCCGCTCCGGCGGGGGAGGGCCCTCGGTCGTTCCCGGCTCGGGACGCCGACGGTCGGATACGCTGGGTCGGATGGACAGCACCACCCGGCACGCGGACTCGACGCGCGCCGCGCTCGAGGAGTCCGGGAAGAAGGTCGGGACGTGAGCATCCGCCGCTCCAACTTCGAGGGCCAGCCGCAGGTCACCTACGCGGCGGTCGGCGGCACTCTGGCACCCGACCTGCTCGAGTACCCGCCGGACGGCTTCACGGCCGAGCGCTTCGAGGCCCGTCTCGGCTCGGGCGACGAGCGCTTCGCCATCACCACCGCCTCCCTGATGACCTGGGGCGTGCAGCGCGGCAGCGGCATCGAGGTGACCGACATCACCAGCGGCAGCGGCGTGCAGTACACCGGCGTCAACTTCGACGCCGCGGGCACCCCGATCGACCTCGTCAGCCGGCCGACGGAGGAGCACTTCGCTCCCGACGGCGCCCCCTACATCACCGCCGGCGTGACCGCCGTGCTCCGCGTGACCCTGCTCGGCCGCGTCTTCGACGCCCCGGTCCGCGTGGTCTACGTCGTCGACGAGCCCGACCAGGTCGGCTTCGCCTACGGCACCCTCGAGGGCCACCCCGAGAGCGGCGAGGAGTCCTTCGTCGTCGAGAAGCGCGCGGACGACTCGGTCTGGCTCGTCATCCGGGTCTTCTCGCGACCCTCCACCCGCCTCTACCGCCTGGGCGCGCCGGTGCTGCGCGCCGTGCAGAAGCGCCAGGTCGCCAAGTACCTCCGCGCGCTGCTGCCGGCGCGCGTCAGCTGACGTGGGGAGCGCCCTCCCGATCGCCGATCCTGCTCCGCTCGACGGCGGACTGCCCGCGTCCGTCGTCGACGGCGTGGAGCAGCGCGACCTCGGCCTCTACGTGCACGTGCCGTTCTGCCGGGTCCGCTGCGGGTACTGCGACTTCAACACCTACACGGCGACCGAGCTCCGCGGGGCGAAGCAGCAGGACTACGCCGACGAGGCGATCACCGAGATGGCTCTCGGTGCCGAGGTGCTCGAGCGCGCGGGTCTGCCCCGACGCCCCGCCCGCACGGTCTTCTTCGGCGGCGGGACGCCCACCCTCCTGCCCGCCGGCGACCTGGTGCGGATGCTGGACGGCCTCCGCACCCACTTCGGGGTCGCGCCCGACGCCGAGATCACCACCGAGGCGAACCCGGACTCCGTCGACGCCGCCTACATCCGCGCGCTGGCCGAGGCGGGCTTCACCCGCGTCAGCTTCGGGATGCAGTCGGCCGTGCCGCACGTCCTCGCCACGCTCGAGCGCACCCACGACCCGGAGCGGGTCCCGCTCGTGGTCGAGTGGGCGCGGGAGGCCGGCCTGCAGGTCAGCCTCGACCTCATCTACGGCACGCCGGGGGAGTCCCTCGCGGACTGGGAGCGGTCGCTCGACTCCGCGCTCGCCAACCGGCCGGACCACCTCTCGGCCTACGCCCTGATCGTGGAGGACGGCACGAAGCTCGCCCGGCAGATCCGCCGCGGCGAGGTCGCGACCCCGAACGACGACCTCACCGCCGACATGTACGAGCTCGCCGACGCGCGCCTGACCGCTGCCGGGTACTCCTGGTACGAGGTCAGCAACTGGGCGCGCGACGACGCCCACCGCTCCCGGCACAACCTCTCGTACTGGCTCGGCCACGACTGGTGGGGCGTCGGTCCCGGCGCGCACAGCCACGTCGGAGGCGTGCGCTGGTGGAACGTGAAGCACCCGGCGGCCTACGCCGACCGGCTGAGCACCGGGGTCTCGCCCGCTGCCGGGCGGGAGACGCTCGACGCGGGGACGCGGCGGGTGGAGGACGTGCTGCTGCGCTCGCGCCTGGCGGACGGGCTGCCCATCGACGCGATCGACGCCGATCGGCGCAGCGAGGTGGCGGGGCTCATCGCCGACGGCCACGTCGACGGCCGGGCGGCGCTCGGCGGCCGGATCGTGCTGACCCTGCGCGGCCGTCTGCTGGCCGACGCGGTCGTGCGCCGCCTCACCGACGGCTGAGGCCGGATCCCGGGGCGGCCGGCGCACCGCCGCCCCGGTGCCGCGGCTACTTGAAGAACGGGATGCTGAGCGGGTACGTGTAGTACTCGCCCGCGCTGGCGCGCACCGAGGCGATGATCGCGAAGACGATCACCAGGATCGGCACGACCAGGAACACGATGAAGCCGACGAGGACGAAGGACAGGATCGTCCCGGCGACGTAGGCGATCAGCGTCGTCAGGTGGAAGTTGAGGGCCGTCTTGGCGTGCGCCTCGAGGAACGGTCCGCGCCCCTTGAAGACCAGGAAGACGATCAGCGAGGGCAGGAAGCTGAAGAAGATGCCGGTCACGTGCGTGACGATCGCCCAGGTCTTCTCGTCCGCCGGGTTCAGCGGCGGAGCCGGGGTTCCGTAGACGGGGGGCGGGGGAGGGGTGGCCGACATGATGGTCTCCGTTCCGGCGGCGGCGACGGGCGTCCCCCGTGCGCTCGGCGTCCATCGTGGCATGCGGCGACTCCCTCCGCACCGGGCCGCGCGGGACCTCCTCCTCGGGGATGACGGGGCTCCTCCCCGCGGCCCTGCAGGAGTGCACCCCGGCCGATCCCCGCGCAACCCCGCCGGGCGGTCCGCCTCCCGGTTATGATTGGCACTCAGAGTTGCGGAGTGCCAGGCTCCGCGCGGCGTCAGCGCCGCAGACGGTCGTGCCCGCGGGCACTCGGAGTCCGGCGGGAGGTCGGTCGTATGGTCACGGAGCGCGGTCTCCAGGTCCTGCGCGTGATCGTGCAGGACTACGTGGCGAACCGGGAGCCGGTGGGCTCCAAGTCGATCGTCGAGCGCCACGCGTTCGGCGTCTCGGCCGCCACCATCCGCAACGAGATGGCCCAGCTGGAGGAGGAGGAGCTGATCGCGGCTCCGCACACCTCGTCCGGCCGCGTGCCGACCGACAAGGGCTACCGCCTCTTCGTCGACCAGCTCGCCGACCTGCGCCCGCTGACCTCCGCGCAGCGCCAGGCGATCGAGACGTTCCTCGGGCAGAGCCCGGACCTCGACGAGGTGCTGGTCAAGACCGTCCGCCTGCTCTCGCAGCTCACCAACAGCGTCGCGCTCGTGCAGTACCCGTCGTTCGGGGCCGCGCGGCTGCGCCACGTGGAGCTCGTCGCCCTCGCTCCCCGCCGCCTCCTGTCGGTGCTGATCACCGACACCGGCCGGGTCGACCAGCGCGTGCTCGAGACCCCGGAGGACGTGGACGACGCTCTCCTGGGCGAGATCCGCGCGAAGCTCAACACGGCCGTGCTGGGCCTCGGGCTCCAGCAGGCGGCCGAGACGCTCGGCTCCGTCGCGGAGCGCTTCAGCCCCGAGCGGCGCCACGTGCTGACGCCGATCGTGCAGACCCTGCTCGAGCAGGTCGGCGCCAACCGGCAGGACCGCCTGGTCATGGCCGGCGCCGCCAACCTCGTCCGCACCGAGGAGGACTTCTCGGGCAGCATCTACCCCGTGCTCGAGGCGATCGAGGAGCAGGTGGAGCTGCTGCGCCTCTTCGCCGAGATGACCCCGGACCCCCGGGGCATCTCGGTGCGCATCGGCCGCGAGAACGCGCCGTTCGGGCTGCAGGAGACCTCGGTGCTCACGAGCGGGTACAACACCGCGGGCGGCCAGGTCTCGCGCCTGGGCGTGCTCGGCCCGATCCGGATGGACTACTCCGGCAACATCACCGCGGTGCGCGCCGTCGCCCGCTACCTCTCCCGCCTCCTCGGCGAGGAGTAGGCCCGACCTCCCGGCCCCCGCCGGATCCCCCCGGTGCGCCGTGCCCGGCCCACCGACCCACGAACGAAGGACGAAGCCACCTGTGGCCGATCACTACGAAGTGCTGGGCGTCGACCGCGACGCCTCCGCCGACGAGATCAAGAAGGCGTACCGCCGACTCGCCCGCGAGCTGCACCCCGACGTCAACCCGAGCGCGGACGCCTCCGAGCGCTTCAAGCTCGTCACGCACGCCTACGACGTCCTGAGCGACGCCCAGCAGCGGGCGCAGTACGACCGCGGGCCCCAGGAGGGCTTCGGCGGCGGCGGCCAGGGCTTCGGCGGGTTCGGCGACATCTTCGAGACCTTCTTCGGGCAGGGCGCGCAGGGCTCGTCCCGCGGGCCGCGCTCCCGCCGCGAGCGCGGCCAGGACGCCCTGCTGCGCGTGGAGGTCTCGCTCGACGAGGTCATCTTCGGCACCCACCGCGACCTCGAGGTCGACACGGCGGTGCTCTGCGAGACGTGCCAGGGCTCGTGCTGCCAGCCCGGCACCTCGCCGGTGACCTGCGACATCTGCCACGGCTCCGGCCAGATCCAGCGCACGGTCCGCTCGCTCCTGGGCAACGTGATGACGGCGAGCCCCTGCGGCACCTGCCGCGGCTACGGCACCGTCATCGCGACCCCCTGCTCCACCTGCCAGGGCCAGGGACGCGTCCGCGCCCGCCGCACCATCCCCGTCGACGTCCCCGCGGGAGTCGACACGGGCCTGCGCCTGCAGATGCCCGGCAGCGGCGAGGTCGGCCCGGCCGGCGGCCCCAACGGCGACCTGTACCTCGAGATCAAGGTCAAGCACCACGACGTCTTCAGCCGCAACGGCGACGACCTGCTCTGCACCCTCGAGGTGCAGATGACGGACGCGATCCTCGGCTCCACGGCGTCGCTCAAGGCGCTCGACGGCGACATCGAGATCGAGATCAAGCCGGGCACGCAGAGCACCGAGATCGTCACGATCAAGGGACGCGGAGTCACGCGCCTGCGGGGCAGCGGACGCGGCGACCTCCGCATCGGCATCCAGGTCGTCACCCCGACGAAGCTGGGCCACCGCGAGCGGGAGCTGGTCCAGGAGCTCGCGAAGCACTACAAGCCGCAGAAGCCCGCGCTGACCCACTTCCAGCAGGGCCTGTTCTCCAAGCTCCGCGACCGCTTCCTGGGCTGAGCCCGTGGCGCACCACTACATCGACGAGTCGCTGGACTCCGGCGGCTTCGTCGTCGGGGGCCGGCTCGCGCTCACCGGCGCGGAGGCACGGCACGCCGCGACCGTCAGCCGGATCCGCGCGGGCGAGAGCGTCCGGGTCGGTGACGGGCGCGGACTCGTCGCGACCGCGGTCGTCGAGAGCGCGGAGCCGGCGCGAGTGGTGCTCGTCGTGGAGTCGATGCAGGAGTCCCCGGTTCCGTCCCCGCGCCTTGTCCTCGTCCAGGCCCTCGCGAAGGGCGACCGCGACGAGCTCGCCGTGCAGGCGGCGACCGAGCTCGGGGTGGACGAGGTCGTCCCGTGGCAGGCCGCGCGGTCGATCTCGCGGTGGTCGGGCCCGAAGGAGGAGAAGGGGCGCGAGCGCTGGCGGGCCATCGTGCGCGAGGCGAGCAAGCAGTCGCTGCGCCCCCGGGTGCCCGAGGTCGCGCCGCTCGAGCAGGTGCGCGGTCTCGTCGCGCGCGCCGCGACGTCCCGCGTGCTGGTCCTCGAGCCCTCGGCGCAGGCGCGGCTCTCCCAGGTGGTCCCGGACGGACGCGACCTGGTGCTCGTCGTCGGGCCCGAGGGCGGCATCGCTCCGGAGGAGCTGCGGCTGCTCGCGGAGGCGGGCGCCGAGGCCGTCGCGCTCGGCGACTCCGTCCTGCGCACCTCGACCGCAGGTCCCGCTGCCATCGCCGTCCTCTCGGCCCGCCTGGGCCGCTGGTGACGCTCCTCCACAGCCGCCTCGGGGCGCCGGAGCAGGGTGCCGTGGGCGAACGCGGCGCCCGTCGCGCACGGGCCCCGTTTAAGATGAGTGCATGAGCGAACCTACCGTCTTCACGCGCATCGTCCAGGGCGAGATCCCGGCCGATGTGGTGTTCGAGAACGAGCGCATCCTCGCGATCACCGACATCGAGCCGAAGGCGCCCGTCCACCTCCTCGTCTTCCCGAAGACCCAGGAGCACGCCACGGTCGCCGCCCTCGCCGCCGCCGATCCCGCCCTGCTCGCCGAGATGGTGCAGGTCGCCCAGTCGCTCGCCGACGCCCACAGCAACGGTCAGTTCCGCCTCGTCTTCAACTCCGGCGAAGAGGCGGGCCAGACCGTGTTCCACGTGCACGCCCACGTCCTGGGCGGCCACCAGACGGAAGGCTCCCTTGCCACCGGTTGAGAACACGGGCGCGAGCCCCGACGAGCGTCCCGCCCCCGGCGCGGACGCGTCCGAGACGACGCGGCGCGTCGTCGCCGTCGACGGAGTCGCGATGGTGCGCCTCCTCGGACCCCAGGACCGCCTCATCCGAGCGGTCGAAGGACGATTCCCCGATGTCCGGGTGCACGTGCGCGGCAACGAGGTGACGCTCGACGGCGAGCGCGAGCCCGTCGCCGCGGCGACGCGCCTGGTGGAAGAACTGGTGCGCATGACCGCGAGCGGGCACGATCTCGACCCGGAGGGCGTGCGCGAGTCCGCCCGCATCCTGCAGAACGGCGGGCCGGTGAGCCCGGCCGAGGCGTTCGGCCAGGCCATCCTCACGGCACGCGGACGGAGCGTGAGGCCCAAGACGCTCGGGCAGCGCGAGTACGTCGACGCGGTCGATCAGAACACCATCGTCTTCGGCATCGGCCCGGCCGGAACCGGCAAGACCTACCTGGCGATGGCGAAGGCCGTGCAGTCGCTGCAGCGCAAGGAGGTCGAGCGGATCATCCTGACCCGCCCGGCGGTCGAGGCGGGGGAGCGGCTGGGCTACCTGCCCGGCTCGCTCACCGACAAGATCGACCCGTACTTGCGCCCGCTCTACGACGCGCTGAACGAGATGATGGACCCCGAGATCGTCCCGAAGCTGCTCGCGGCCGGCACGATCGAGGTCGCGCCGCTCGCCTACATGCGCGGGCGCACGCTCAACAACTCGTTCGTCGTGCTCGACGAGGCGCAGAACACGACGCCCGAGCAGATGAAGATGTTCCTCACCCGCCTCGGCTTCGGCTCCAAGATGGTCGTCACCGGCGACATCACCCAGGTCGACCTGCCGACCGGCGCGAGCGGACTCCGCCTCGTGACGCGCGTGCTCGACGGCATCGACGACATCCACTTCTCGCGCCTGACCAGCGAGGACGTGGTGCGCCACAGCCTGGTCGGCCGCATCGTGGACGCGTACACCGAGTACGACCAGCAGAAGCAGGCGCAGCACTTCGAGCGCGAGCAGGCCCGGGAGTTCGCGAACCGCGCCGAGCGCCGCGGCCAGGCCGCCCGCCCGCCCGGCGACCGCCAGCCTCCGCGCGGCCTGCCACGGGACGACCTCGTCCACCCCGAGCTCGGTCGCCGCCTGCACGGCGAGCTCGTCGCGGTCGCCCTTCG